>CAIWDF010000272.1 GCA_903911435.1 uncultured Bacteroidota bacterium | reverse complement strand
TTGTTTATTTTATAAAACCGTGGCATAGAAAAGATAATTATTTTTACGTTCGTAACAAAAACATAACGTTCGTGGAAAACTGTTTGGAGGGTAATGGAATTGTGTTTTGGGGTTCTATAAGAGCGTGGCATAGAAAAGATAATTATTTTTTACGTTCGTAGCAAAAACTCAACGTTCGTGGAAAAATGTTAGGAGGGTAATGGAATTGTGTTTTGGGTTTTTATTAATTGACTGCAATTAATTGAGAGATCCCTCGCTACGCTCAGGATGACAGGCACCATTAGAGCAAGATGGGAAAAAGCAAGGCGGCAAAGCCGCATTGCTTTTTCCCATTACCCACCAAAGGATTCTTGTCATTTCGAACGCAGTGAGAAATCTCCAACCAAAAAGCAGAAGTAGGCTAAATGATTGAGACATTGTTTATTTTATAAAACCGTGGCATGGAAAAGATGATTGTTTTCAAAGAAACCGTGGCATAGAAAAGATGATTGTTTTTTATAAACTCTTTTTCTATTCTTCGAGGCTACGAAAAATATTTACTTATCTCTGATTATTTTCTTGTAAGCTGTGTTTTGTTTTTTCAAAACTATGAATCATTTCTACAAGGCGCTTATTAATTTCATACAAGCTTTGTTTTATATCGAGTAAGTTCTCATTTGTTTTTTTCGAGTTTTGTTTGGTTTGTAGTGAGCTCTAAATTTATTGAACAAGGCTTTGTTTTATTTTTTGGGAGCTTTGTTCGAATCGTTCAAAGCTTTGTTTTATTTTTTGTGAACTCTGAAATTTCAAAATCGACCTTTTTTTTATTAAATTTGCCTCTGAAATACAATGAAATGAAAAAAAACGCACCCTGTTTTTATTTTTGTATGGCTTTTGGATATTGACATACAGCGGTTCGTGATTTACAAAAATGTTTGTAGATGTCTATTAATTATTTTGATGCGATTGCATGATATTGGATTAAAAAATATGATTTAATATTGCCCCATAATTTCTAAAAACCAAATTTTATGAATCAAAAAAAACAAGTAAATCCATTGCTGTTGGCTCATCACAGAGCCACACAAGGTGAGAGAGGTTTTCTTTGCTCTCCGGATGAAGAAAGAAAAAAACAAATGGTGCGCAATTCGTTGCCCACAGGTCCTATCATTTTGCTGGCTGCTGTAGTCTCGCGCAAGGCAGCTGAAGACTTGGCCGCAGACGAAGAACGTACCAAAAAACTTACTGCCAAAGAAATGGCACAAATTACTAAAGAAACCAAAACTGCTGTTAGGGCGCTCTCGGGCCTGCCTTCAACACCGTTTTCGGTTATCATTCCTGCTCCTGGCTTGTCGTCATTTAACCCACAGAAACTCTGTGTATACGTTGACGATAAGTTACCACGCATTGCGGCTATTGCTGCTTTCGCTAACTGCACACCGGCTGTGGCCGATGTTAAAACCATCTTACAACTACTGTTTCCGCTGGCTGGCATTGGTCGCAAAAACCTTACGGAGACTGATAAATTGAATCGCGATATGTACAAAGTGCAGTTGCGACAAAATTTTATGCTCATGATCAATTCTTGTGCTGCATTGGCAATGGGCAATTTGCCTTTGTTTTCGCTCACAGGTGTGGCTACTCGAAGAAAAGGACAGAAACATACTGGCAAATTGCAAGCATGTGTGTTTAAACTCAACGCTAAAAAAGGCGCTGGCACTGTGGGTGTAAGTTGCAAAGCTATTCCGTTTGCTACCAAATACATTATTTATTATGGCAAAGGCGATTACGACAAAGCTACTTGGAACTCGCAAATAGGTGGGGCTCGACAAAAAGTAACAGGACTAACACCTGGCGAAAAAATCAATTTCATCATGGTGGCCATAGGTGCCACTGGCGAAGGCGATTGGGCTAATCCACAGTTTATGTACGTGCCTTACAACTAATCGTTTGTTCGGTTTTTTGTCATCATGTTTTATTCTACCTCATCTCCTATTTCGTTTTCCGAAACGAGGGCGCACAGCTATAGCGAACATCCATTCGCTTATTTGTTGTTGTTTGTTCTTGCTTCCGAAAACGTGTAGGGATGAGGTTTTTAAGAATATGAATAAAAATTGAGAACTATTAATTGAGAATAAAAAACCAACAACCAACAATCAATAACGAATGCCTAAATGATGATATAAAAACCAGATAAAAAAAATCAAAAGCTATGGACCCACTCCAAAATCCAGAAGAAAAACTAAAAGTGTATGATACACATAATGTATATTATATGAGTATACACCAAATGAAAATGGCCTTCAACATTGGCCACCAAAGCATTGTTTACGATGCTGACGACAATAAATTCACCTGCTCGATGAGTGTGAATAAAATTCATAAACGATTCCAACACCATGCTCAATTATTAAAAATCAATAAGCGCGAATTAATCAACATGGATTATCTTTCTACTGTAAAAGAAAGATGCCTCACGAGTAAATTCATTCGCCTGATAGGCGGCCATACCTTGTCTACAGGGCAAAAAGTAGGCAGACGAATAAATAGATTAATAAAAAGATATAAAATCAAAAGATGGATAGAACTGAAAAAACTAAAACGAATACGATAATTGTTTATCTCCTCGTTATTAGCAGTTCATCGCATGGCTCCACCTCAAAGCCCTTCTCCAATGGAGAAGGGCAGGGGTGAAGTGTAATGTATTGCAAAGAGTTATTCGAAAGTTCGAACCTCAAGCAAATATCCAATACCGCACTATTTATTCAATACAGCGCGTTCGCAGTTTTTTACAGCTACTTCTAATCGGCTAATGTTGTAAATCACCAATGGCAATGGCAAATATTCGAAATTAGCTTTTTCCCAAGCAACCGGTTGGTCGTTCACCATTTGTTCTTTGCGATCCAATAGCGTCAAATCGGCCGAAGTGTCAATGGTTTTCACTGTGTTTTTAAAATTGTCGACTAGCGCATTCATCTTTGCTACCGTGTATTTGCTTTGCACATGGTCGGTCTCGAACAGCAAATTAGTTATCGTGTAATTGGCTCCCTCGCTTCTCAAATCATCCAACTTCACTTGTTTTGCTTGCTCTTCATTCATGTCAAGGGATGCTGCAGTAAGATAAACTTTCATTTCATCCAAATAGTTCATCAGCTCGTCAGCAGATGCTTTCAATGGTTTAAAATCTTTTTTCGCACTGTCGCTAGAAGAGTTCAACTTTGCGTACATAGCAGCATTGTCGGTTCTCATGCTGTTCAGCAGGGCATCGTTCTCTATCACTCCGCGCCAAAAATTATCCGACACCGGTCGTGGTGTTCCCGTTCCTGTTTCGGTAATAAACAGGCCAACACCAGCAATGATGAGGATAATGGTAGCCGTAGCATTCATTTTATTAGTTGTGTTTTTGTGCACCGAAATAAAATAAACAGGCAAATAGCCCAGTATAAGCAGCACACCGCCCATCACCGATATCATTCGTGAGCCGGGCCAATGCATAACGCGAAACAACACCCCGCAGCAAATAAGCAGTGCAGCCACAAACCCGATGATACTAAGCACCACACTTCGGTTGTTTTCGGCACTTGCCTTAAACTTTAGGATGAATAATAAAGGCATAAATAATACAGTAAGAAAAAATACACCCACCACCAGCATAACGCTTGCACCAGGCCAATGGTTGAATTTAAAAATTGAACCAAAAAGTATCAATAAGGATGATACGTAACCAGAAATTTTCATTGTCGAATTCATAAGATAATAATGTTTAAAAGTTAATACTCTATTTGTCTCGTCCTGTATCTCTTTCAATCCCTTGTCGCCAAACAGCAATAGGGTTTCCTGATACACATGGTCGAAGGTTTTGTATTCATCAAGACTATTTTCAATAATACAACATATATGATCCAGCACATCGATACTCAAGTCAGGAGAAGTAATTCCCCTGACTCTAATATCGTTTTCAATAAAGGCAATTTGTTCTTCAGTCAAACTAAACATAACTCACTCCAGGCTTGAGATCAAGCAAAACATTCATTGTATTAATGAAATCGGCAAATTCGAAAATCTTTTCCTTCGCTCTCTCCTCTCCGGAAGAAGTGAGTGTATAGTATTTCCTCACGCGTTTGCCAATGTTAACCGTTTCTGTTGTTACTATTCCTTCTGCTTCCAGCTGATGAAGCATTGGGTAAAGCGCGCCTTCGGTAATAACAATTTTCGAGTCGGTCAACTCTTTTACTTTTTGTGTAATCTCGTACCCGTACATTTGTTTTGTTTCGGATAACAACTTCAAAACAATCGTTTTTAAAGTTCCTTTAATTAATTCTGATGAATACATAGGACAAAGATACATAAGAAACCAATGCATAAGGTAGAAAAGTTTCATTTATTTCCTATTATGCTGAAAAATAGCACAATAAAATTTTGCAAAAATTGCAAAATCATCAAAAATTTCCGAAACTTTGGGTGTTTAGGAAAAAATAATGATAAGGCAAATGGAAAAAAGTATTAGAAATAATGATGAAATAATAGGGGAGAGGGCATAAAAAAAACGCCCTGAATCAAGGCGTTTTTTTAGGTTGAAAAGGGGAGATTAACCTAGTTTGGCTATTAAATCAATCACTGCATTTTTTATAGTATCTCTCACCAATCGTGTTGCTTTCAACCGTTCATCGTGCGAACCAGCAAACTGCGAAGGATCAGGAAAGCTCCAACTTATCTTTTGATGAACACCCGGAAATATAGGGCATGCCGCAGCACTGGCTTCATCGCACACGGTTATTACATATTCATAAAGTCTACCTTCTTTGTAGTACTCAAACACATCATTGGTTTC
Source organism: uncultured Bacteroidota bacterium (assembly GCA_903911435.1). GTDB lineage: Bacteria > Bacteroidota > Bacteroidia > 2-12-FULL-35-15 > 2-12-FULL-35-15 > 2-12-FULL-35-15. The sequence continues at coordinate 15,638 of CAIWDF010000272.1, read as the reverse complement.
ATTTTTAGAGATGTCAATTCCATCTTCATTCATCACTTCCACCGCATACGGGTTTAGTTTGCCAGCTTCAAGCCCTGCGCTTTCCACCTCGTATTTGTCGCCACCCAGTTGCTTCATATACGCTTCGGCCATTTGACTTCGAGCCGAATTGTGAATACATAAAAATAAGATTCTTGTTTTTTTCATACTCGTTATTTTTTAGTTGTATAATATTTTTTTCTAAACCAGAACGCCACATTCACCAAAGCTATCAAGGCAGGCACTTCCACAAGTGGTCCTATCACACCTGCAAATGCTTGTCCGCTATTGATGCCAAACACACCAATGGCAACAGCTATGGCCAATTCAAAATTGTTGCCAGTGGCTGTAAACGAAATGGCGGTGTTAGTTGCATAGTCGGCACCCAATTTTTTTGCAAGCAAAAAGGTAAACACAAACATCACCACAAAATAAATGACCAAAGGAATAGCAATGCGTATTACATCCATCGGAAGTTGTACGATTAGTTCGCCTTTCAAGCTAAACATCACAATGATGGTAAACAACAAAGCAACAAGCGTGATGGGCGAAATAAATGGAACATACTTTCGTTCGAACCAATCTTCACCTTTTATCTTTATCAATGCATACCTACTGATAATGCCCGCCAAGAAAGGGATTCCTAAATAGATAAACACACTTTGTGCTATTTGCCCAATGGTGATGTTTACTTCCAGGCTCTTCATGCCTAGCATCTGTGGCACTTTGGTTAAATAGAAATAAGAATAAACCGAATAAAGCAATACTTGCAAAACGCTATTCAAGCCTACTAATCCTGCAATATATTCTCTGTTTCCTTCTGCCAATTCGTTCCACACTATCACCATGGCTATGCATGGGGCGATGCCGATTAATATTAAGCCTGTCATGTATTCGGGATAGTTACTCAGAAATATTGTCGACAAGGCGAACATAAACAAAGGAGCAATCACCCATGTAATAACCAACGACAAGGCAATGAGTTTGGTATTTTTAAATACTTGCGGAATCTTCTCGTACCTTACTTTTGCCAACGGAGGATACATCATTAATATCAACCCAATGGCAAGTGGTATGTTTGTAGTTCCACTCGAAAACGAATTGATAAATCCGCTACTCGATGGAAAAAAATAGCCTATTCCCACTCCAATGGCCATTGCCAGAAATATCCAAACGGTTAGAAAGCGGTCGAGAAATTTTAGTCGTTTCTTCATATTTATTCACATTTAGTATTATCACTACAACATTTTTTTTTCACTCCGGTACTATCTATAGTTTTTAAACTATCCATAGCTACTAAAGTCGTATCGGTATCCGATTCAGAAACACAAGCTGAAGTCTCAGTCAATTCTTTTTCGGCTTTGTACTTTTGTACTTCGAAATAGGTGAAGAAAAATATACTTGCAAGCAATCCTATCCAAAAAATCCATTTCGATATTTTTACTTTACGCACATCTTGAGGTGTATCACAAGCACAATCGTTAGTACAATCCTTACCCAATGCAGCACGTTTTGGCAAAACATATAGATTGTAATATGAAATAGTGAACGATACCGAACTGAAGGCAAGTAGTAATGGAACAATAGCATTAAAAAGTGGCGATGCCGTAAAACTAGCACTTGATATTCCGAACAACGATGCCACCGGACTAGCACAAACTCCAACACAAGCCCCTGTTTTGCAACACGCAAAAAACAGAGGAATGATAGAACTTATACTACCGCTTAAAGTTGTCCAAATCGATTTTAATTTTTTCATTTTGTCTATTTAAAGTTTAGCAACATCCACTATTAGGTGTGCAGCAGTTTGCAGGCTTTTCGGCATACACTGTGATGCTGTAAATTACAGTTGGGTGATTTTTATACACTGCTATTTCTTCTTCTGTCAAATAGTCTTTTAATATATCATCAGGCACTACGATAGCTTTTTCTTTTTGCAAAGCAATGTTCTCAAAACCTGTTGAGGTAACATAACCAAGGTATTCGTTTTTGTCGATTGCACTGGCCACACAACCTGCATACATCTCAGCAGCTGATTTTATTTTCTCGGGCAAACTTCCTGTCAATACGATATCTGAAATACTAAAATGTCCTCCTGGTTTCAACACCCTGTAAATCTCTTTGAACACGGCTTGTTTGTTAGGCACCAAGTTGAGAACACAATTACTCACCACCACATCAGCAACATTCGATGTTAATGGCATCTTTTCAATGTCTCCTTGTCTGAACTCCACATTGTTGAATCCAAGTTTTTCGGCATTCACGCGTGCTTTATCAATCATCGCAGGTGTAAAGTCGATACCAATCACTTTACCCATTTCGCCTGTTTCGGCTCGTGCCACAAAACAATCGTTGCCCGCGCCACTTCCCAAATCAACAACTACATTGCCTTTCTGTATTTTCGCAAATTGTGTTGGCAAACCACATCCCAATCCTAAATCGGCATTTGGGTCGTAGCCTTCCAATTTGGTATAATCATCACTCATGATGTTATACACCTCGGTGGAGCAAGAACCCGAACCACAGCATGACGATTGATTCATTTCTTTGTTTTGTAAAGCTATTTCGCTGTATTTCTGCTTTACCATTTCTTTTAATTCTACTTCGTTTTTCATTTCTTTCATTTTAGTTAACAACAAGTTGATTTTATCTTTTCTAATTTATCCGATGCTTTCGCAAAATAGTTTTGTATTTTCTTCAAGGCTTTTAGGTCAACACAATAGCAAATGGTATTGCCTTCAATGCTTCCTTTTATCAATCCAGCCGATTTTAATTCTTTCAAATGTTGCGAAACTGTTGGTTGTGCTAAAGGCAATTCATTCACTATATCACCGCAAATGCAGGTGTTCACTTTCATTAAATATTCAATGATAGCAACTCGTGCCGGATGGCCAAGTGCCTTAGCTAATGTTGCTATTTCGTTTTGTTTGTCGGTAAAATGTTCAGTCTTTGTAGCTCCCATATGTTTATAATCAGATTGCAATATTACGATAAACATTTTACTTGGCAATACTATTTATTTAAAAATAGTTTTCAACTCTTCGTTTATGGCAAATTAATCACATTTGGCAAAAGTTCAATTTTGGGCTAAACGTTTACCTATTCCTTTTTTTCTTAAGTCTAAGGTTTTTTGACGTTCAACGAATAATTGTAAAACCATATTTTTTTGTTCTTAATTTAGCCATGATTCCATCAGACTAGGTGATTTGTTTCTGATTGATTTTTCTGGATTGTTTAACTAATTGGACTCAGATTGCCTAGTTTTGTAATCATTTTTTTATAATGCTACAAAGACGACTTGATTGCGAAAGCTTTTCAAGTCGTTTTTATTTTAGGACTTCCTCAACGCATTGTTGTGAAGCGTTTCAAGTTGATAACCTAATTTAACTTTAAGCTATTTACTGTTGGTAATAACTTGTAGCAAGCCATTATGAAAAGCATCATCGTAGAGTTGCCAAAACATAATTCCACCCAAATGATGGTCGACTGCATATTTGGTTTTTAGTTGTATCGATTTCTCATCATCATAGGTAGCCAACAATCTTCGCGATTGATTGATGGCATAAGGTGCTTTGGCTATGTCATCCCATTTTTTTTCGAAACCATTATTAATGGAAAGCGAGTCGTTGCTGTATTTGTACGAAAATCCATGCGAGAATTTACAAGGCATGTAAAGGTCCACCTTGTTTCCTTCATCAATCTTAAAATATCGACCATAGAAAGCAGCACCTATTACCAATTGATTTGCTGGAACACCTGCTGCAAGCATCATTTCTACTGCATTGTCTGTCGATTCTTTTTGCTGTGGAGTCGCGTAGAGTGGAGTATGATGTCCGCTAGTGGTGCTGTATCCATGCACCAAATCATAAGTCATGATGTTGATAAAGTTGGTGTACTTTATTACTTCTTTCCATTCGATGGATGATTGGATATAAGTCGTGAAACCACCTGCCGCAAAACTTATTTCGAAGGCGTTTCCATTTGCTGTTCTTAGTTCTTTTAGTAAAGCTGTGAAATTTGTTTTGTCTTCAGGTCGAAAGGTATGCCCAGGAAATCCTTTAATAGCAGGATATTCCCAATCGAGGTCGATTCCATCGGTTTTGAAATAAGTAGAAATTTCTTTCACCGACTGTGCAAATTCTTTTCGTCCTGCTTCTGTATTAAACACATCCGAACATGTTTTGCAACCACTCCATCCTCCGAGCGACAACATTACTTTGAGCTTGGGTTGCTTACGTTTTAATTCCACCATTCGTTTGATGGTAGCACTATCGATGGCCGAACGAATTGCAAACCGATTGTTGTTTAATCCTCCAAAGCAGAAAATGAGATGTGTGAGTTTGTTGGTTTCGAAACTATCAATAGGTATGGTGGTGCCTGCATAATATCCAACTACCCTAAACGAAGCGGCTTGCTGTGCCGCTGATGAAAACGAAACTGCAACCAATAGGAATACAGAAAAGAAGATTGTTTTCCAAAAGAGACTTTTTGGGAACACCAAATTGGATGTGTAATTCATTAGAATGAATTAAGCTTTTTCCAATTCGTTGTACTTCACTTTTACAAATTCGGGTAAGTTGATACCCTTGCGAAGTACAGTATCGATGTGCAATCCGGTTATTTTAGTTTCGGCAATCCGTTCTTCGTTCATCATATTGAACATGATGTGTTGGATGCTCATTGTTTTTTCGTTTATCTCAAGTACTTTCGATTCGATATATATACAATCTCCTGCATGCACTTCTTTATAATAGTTGAGATGCTGTTCGAGTGCCACCATTCCTCGTTTGTTTTCTCTTAAATAAGTTGGTGTCATTCCGAGATAAAAAAATAAATTCCAAATGGCTTCATCAAATTTCGCAACATAAAACTGCACATTCATGTGCCCCATGTGGTCGCAATTCCAAGGATACACGGTTCCTTGATAGGTTTTAATCGCTTTCATCAATTCGTATTGTTGTTAAACTTTTGTTTGATTTTGCTCTTGCAATAGGCAATTACCTAGCTACCTTTTAGCGGTAGTTTTGTTACTCCTTACTGCACCACAAATATAAATGAATTAGAGAAACAGAATTGTAATATTTTTTTAAAAAATAGTTAGAGGGATTATTTTCGTTTTTATTTTTGAAAGTAAAACTATAATATATTCAATTTGTGAATTAAGTAAGTTATTGGTAAATTACTATTATTATTTTGCCCTTTTAGTGTTTTCACAAACAAGGAACTCATGGTTAATTTATTGTTTTTCTATTTCTTTATGGCATTATTACTTTCCCTAACAACCCAAGCCATAAAATTGCACCAATAATTCCTCCCACAAGACCGGAAGCAATAAATGTTAGTCGTTGTTTTGTTGGCACAAACTTAAAGATAACGGTTAACAAAACGATTACTCCTATTAATCCTGTCAATGCTGGAATCGTAAATTGAGGAAGGTTGAAGTGTGTTGAAATATGTATTTCGTCCATTCTTTCTCGTAGTTCTCCTGTCACCATGTAATAGCCAACCCAACCCACAAAGTTTGCTAACTGTCGTAACCAAAAGAGAGAAATGAAAATTAATAGCCATTGTTTTAACGTGAGTTTAGTTTGGTTTTCAAACGATTTGCGAAATAAAAACAGAAATATAAGTCCGATTGTACCTGTCAACATTGTTTCTAAAGGTCCACCAAGACCTATCCAAAAACCATTTCTATTGTGCATTTCAATAATCTTCATATACTTTTCCTTTTCAGGAAAATCTCTGTCTGTTTCTATTTCTTTCTGATATTTAGAATAAGTCGAGTTGGTAAATTCTATATTATTGGGGTCGTACCACAAAGTAAAAGCATAATTTATTCTTGCATGATAACCAAAACTTTTTGCTACAACGTAATGTCCACATTCGTGAGTAAGTGTCCCTATTACTGTCGCAAAAACAAACGCAAGAGATAACCAAAGAAAAAGTCGTTTGTTAAAGTTCATTCGTGTAGGTTCGTATAGGTTACGTTGGCTCTTGCAATTAAGTTTCACCTTTATTTTTCGAAGTGAAAATACTAAATTATTCAATTTCATATTCATTTAAACACTTTTTCAAGTGTTTATTAGGATGACGTATTTTCATTTTCGGGTAAAAAATTATGCTTTTAACCCTGAAAATCAAGCAAAATGCTCCGCGTTGCAAACATGAGGCTCATCGTTAGAGAGATGAGGCTCTGCGTTCGAAACATGACCCTCTGCGTTCGAAACATGAGGCTCCGCGTTACAAAGATGAGGCTCATCGTTAGAGAGATGACCCTCCACGTTCGAAACATGAGGCTCTGCGTTCGAGAGATGAGGCTCATCGTTGCAAAGATGACCCTCCGCGTTACAAACATGAGGCTCTGCTTTACAACGCGGAGGTTTTTCGGTCTTTTTCTGAGTCTTGTCAAAAGAAGATGTAGATAATTTGAACAATTTTTACCCTTGATAGAAGCAGGTTGAAGCAAAAATGGCTGGGGCTTAAGCCAAAATCACTTCGGCATCATCCAAAACAATTTTGGCATCATCCAAAACGATTTCGGCATCATCCAAAACGATTTTGGCATTATCCAAAACGACTTCGGCATCATCCAAAACAATTTCGGCATCATCCAAAACGACTTCGGCATCATCCAAAATGATTTTGGCATCATCCAAAACGACTTCGGCATCATCCAAAATGATTTCGGCATTATCCAAAACGATTTCGGCATCATCCCCCAAAAATTGCTTATTATTCAATCAATTAACCCTTGAAAAGAATGCAAAAAAAGGATTTAGGATTTAGAATTTGTGGCTTAGTTTCAAACACCGCCCTATTTCCTATTCGCTATTAACTATTCCCTTATTTCCTTAAACCGTTTCTTCGTTTATCCATTTATTCACAGTTGGAGCCACGTAGGCATTCATTTTTTCGAGGAGGTCGTCAATGGTAGGGCTAATGATGATCATCTGCATGTTGATGTCTTTCACAAAACCTTGCTGGTGCATGTGGTGGATGAGTTGCACCAGCGAATCGTAAAAATGGTTAGTATTGAGCAGTCCTATTGGTTTTTGGTGAAGCCCAAGCTGAGCCCAAGTAAGCATTTCGAACAGCTCTTCGAGGGTGCCAAAACCACCCGGTAAAGCAATCACCCCATCGCAAAGCTCGTTCATTTTGGTTTTTCGTTCGTGCATGCTATTCACCACTATCAGTTCGGTAAGGCCCGTGTGGGCTATTTCTTTTGCTTTCAAAAAAGCAGGAAGCACACCAGTTACCTTTCCTCCATTGCTCATCACCGCATCGGCCACCGCACCCATCAACCCTATTTTAGCACCACCGTACACCAATTCGATGTTGGCTTGCGCAAGTTTAGTACCCAGTTCGGTAGCTTGTTGTTGGTAGATGGGTTGAGCACCAGCGCTCGAACCGCAAAACACAGTTATTCGTTTCATATCATTTATTAATGGAGGATAAAGGTAAAGTTTTTGTTGATGCTCCGAAACAAAAAATCCCGTTTCGACTATTCATCGAAACAGGATTTTAAATGTACATGTTGAACTAATTATTCGAAATATTCCTTCATTCGTTCGAAAAAGCCTTTGTCTTTTCTACTCGGATTAGGTTTAAAGTTATCGGCCGTTCTCAGGTCTTCCATCATTTTCTTTTCGTCCTTAGTAAGGTGTTGCGGAGTCCACACATTGATGTTCACCAAAATATCGCCTCGCGAATAGCTATTTACTTCGGGCAAGCCTTTTGCTTTTAGGCGAAGCACCTTTCCGCTTTGTGTTCCAGGTTCTATCTTTACTTTTGCTTTACCGTCAATGGTTGGTACCTCTATCTGAGTTCCCAAAGCAGCATCGGCATAGCTAATGTAATGGTCGTAATACAAGTGTAGACCATCGCGCTTCAGCATTTCGTGTTCGGTTTCTTCAATCACCACTATCAAGTCGCCAGCCACCCCGTTACGAGCCCCCATGTTGCCTCTTCCGCCAACCGAAAGTTGCATACCTTCGGCCACACCAGCAGGTATGTTGATGCTGATTACTTCCTCATCTTTCACAATACCATCGCCATGACAGGAGGTACATTTATCCGTAATCGATTGTCCTGCACCACCACAACTAGGGCAAGTGCTCGAAGTTTGCATGGCACCCAATATGGTTTGTGTCATGCGAGTTACTTGTCCGCTGCCTCGGCAGGTAGAACACGTATTGATAGCCGAACCATCTTTAGCACCACTTCCGTTGCAAGGTTTGCACGAAACGTATTTGTTTACTTTAATTTTTTTCTCAACCCCATTGGCCACTTCTTCCAATGTCAATTTCACTTTCACTCTTAGGTTCGAGCCTCGGTTTACTCTTCTTCCACCGCGACCACCGCCACCTCCACCACCAAAGTGGCCGCCAAAGATGTCTCCAAACTGGCTGAATATATCTTCCATGTTGAAGCCACCAGCATTGCCACCAAATCCTTGGTTTCCGCCCACACCGGCATGTCCGTATTGGTCGTAGCGTTGTTTTTTGTTGGCATCACTCAGTACCTCGTAGGCTTCGGCTGCTTCCTTAAATTTCTCTTCCGAAGCTTTATCACCAGGGTTTTTATCAGGGTGATATTTAATTGCCATCTTGCGGTAGGCCTTCTTTATCTCGTCAGCACTCGCACTTTTCGATACTTCAAGTATTTCGTAATAATCTCTTTTGCTCATTCTATATTATATCCAAACTAATTACCTGTAACCACTTTCGCAAAACGGATGATTTTGCCATTCAGGCTATATCCTTTTTCCAGTTCGTCCACTATTTTTCCTTTCATGTCCTCGCTCGGAGCCGGAATATTGGTGATGGCTTCGTGCACATCTGCATTAAATACCTCACCCAACGATTTCATTTCTTCCAATCCTTTCTGTGTAAGTGCTAGTTTAAATTTGTTGTAAATCAAATTTATTCCATCCTTCACTGCATTGATGTCAGTTGTGTCGGCATTCGATTTGATGGCACGTTCGAAATCATCTAAAATAGGTAATACCACTTTAAAAACATCTTCGCCACCCGACTGAATCAACTCAATCTTCTCTTTCGCAGTACGTTTCCTGAAATTATCGAACTCCGAATACAAACGTAAGAATTTATCGTTTTGTTCAGCAATTTTTTGTTGCAATTCGGCAATTTGTTTCTCGCTATCCGATAGTGTTGTTTCAGGTTGAGGGGTGTTCGCCTCGTTTTGCGCTTCTTGTTCGTTCACCGTTTCGTTTTCTTCTACATTCATTTTTTTGAAAATATTTTTAATGTTCTTCATTTTTTAAAACTTGCCCACCTACTTCAAATCGTTTGCCAAGTCTTGTTTTTTGACAAAATGGCACTTATTTGATAAATAAAAAGACAGAACCCGTTAGGATTCTGTCTTTTTGTACCAAAAAAGTGTATTTCTTATTTCAATAGTTTAGTTAAGGCTTCTTCCAAACCTCTTCCACGAATAACTTCACCTTTTGCAATGATAACTCCGTTTTCGTCAATCAAAAAAGGAGCAGGAATACTTTGTACTCCGTAAATAGCAGCCGGTTGCGATTGCCATCCACCCAAATCGCTCATGTGGTTTTCCCAAACCAATCCATCTTTTGCAATGGCATTTATCCAAGCATCTTTTTTCTGATCCAACGATACACTCATCACAGTGAAACCTTTGGCAGTTTTAAACTTACCATCTTTATATTTGCCATAAGCAGCCACCACATTTGGGTTTTCCATTCTACATGGTCCGCACCACGAAGCCCAAAAGTCGAGCAAAACTATTTTTCCTTTCAACGATGACAAGGTGATTTCCTTATCCTGAGGGTTTTTGAATTTTAATTCTGGAGCTTTGTTGCCAACATTGGTTCCTACCACTGGTCCGGTTTGAAATTTAACAAATCCGAAAGCAAGCACCGACACTGCTGACAATACTAATAAAATGTTTACTCTTTTCATCTTTTTTCTTAGGTTATAAAATTATAAGTTGAATCTACGCTTTGCCATTTTTTTTAAAATGGGATGGCAAAGATACTATTTTCTTACAATTTCTGCGCCAAGATTTCGCAAACGGGTGTCGATGTTCTGATAACCTCTATCTATTTGCTCTATATTATGGATGGTGCTTTTTCCATTTGCCGAAAGAGCAGCAATTAATAACGATACCCCAGCACGTATATCAGGCGAGGTCATCGAAATGCCTTTAAGTTGATGTTGACGGTTAAGCCCTATTACTGTAGCACGATGTGGGTCGCAAAGTATAATTTGTGCGCCCATATCGATGAGCTTATCCACAAAGAACAAACGACTTTCGAACATTTTCTGGTGAATGAGTACCGTTCCTTTGGCTTGTGTAGCCACCACCAATACAATACTCAACAAATCGGGAGTGAAACCAGGCCAAACCGCATCGGCAATGGTAAGTATCGACCCATCAATAAAAGTATCTATCTCATAATGCTCTTGCGAAGGGATGTAGATATCATCACCTCTCAATTCGAGTTTAATTCCCAATCGCTGAAAAACGGAAGGAATAACACCAAGCGCCTGAAAGTCGACATTCTTAATCGTTATTTCCGATTGAGTCATGGCTGCAAGGCCAATAAAACTACCAACCTCAATCATATCCGGCAACATGCGGTGAGTAGTTCCTGTTAAATATTCCACCCCTTCAATGTTGAGCAAATTGGAACCTATACCTGTTATTTTTGCACCCATCCTATTTAGCATCTTGCAAAGCTGTTGAAGATATGGTTCACAAGCCGCATTGTATATAGTTGTAGTTCCTTTAGCCAATACTGCTGCCATCAATATATTTGCTGTACCTGTCACCGAAGCTTCGTCAAGCAACATGTAGCAGCCTTTTAGGTTATTTGCTTCTACTTTATAGAAATCGTTGGTTTCGTCATAAATGAATTTGGCTCCCAAAGCTTGAAAACCGATGAAGTGAGTATCTAATCTACGTCTACCAATTTTATCACCACCTGGTTTCGGGATATAACCTTTTCCGAAACGCGAAAGCAAGGGACCAACTATCATGATGGAGCCACGCAAACTTCCTCCTTTCTTTCTAAATTCTTCTGAATTTAAATAATCAACATTTACATTGTCGGCCTGAAACGTATATTCTTCATGACCTGTTTTCTCAATTTTTACACCAAGGTCGCGAAGTAAATCAATCAACTTGTTTACATCCACAATATCTGGAATATTGCTAATTACTACTTTTTCGGGAGTAAGCAATACTGCACAAAGTATTTGTAATGCTTCATTTTTGGCTCCTTGTGGTATAATCTCTCCTTTGAGTTTTTTGCCACCTATTATTTCGAATACGCTCATTTTATATGGTTATTAAAAGTTGATAATCTACTATTGACACGAAGGTCATGCATTATTTGATAGGTTGAGAGTCATAAAATATGAATTTACCAACCATTGGTTGTTAGTACACACTTTATATTTATCCTGTTATTTTGAAAAGCTTTATCTTTGTAGAGTCAGAATAGACTGAGTAAACCATGAAATATATCGTTTCCATTGTATTCGTATTCACATTTTTCTTCACTCATGCTCAAGAGCTCATCTTCGATTTGCCTGTTGTTGGCGACACCATTGATTATAATGAAAAAGTAAACTTTGTTTTGTTCGATGATGTACTCAATAAGGATTTTATTTTCGCGGTCATTTCTCAGCAAGACAAGGATACTTTACTAGTTGAATACCTCAAAACAGGTAGAATAGAGAGAAAAGTAGGATTGCAGTACATTGTAAAAATGGTGAATACCATTAATAAATTGAATGCCTATTATTCAACCATAGAAAAAGAAAAGAATACGCAAACATCCTCAAGGAATGAATTTGAAAGTTCACTAAGTGTTTCTGCTACCGAGCAAAGGCGCTTGGATTCACTGCTCAATACCGACCCAATGATGTATAAAGAAATAAAACGTAATCAGAAGAAAACGGCAAAGAAAAAGAAATGGTACGATAGAGACCCAGGTAAGATAGAAACTGACCCGAATTCACCAGCATTTAAAGAAGAACGTATGCGAACCAACGTTCTTGCACCAAGATGATGAATTGATTAAAGAGTAAGTTAATAAAAAAGGGAAGGTGATACACCTTAAGGCTATAAATAATTGAGCCACCAATCATGCAGGAATGATATTAAGATTAGAAACTAACCCCGCACATGAAAACAACAACAAATGTTATAATCTATTTTAAGTAAATAACCTCAAAAAAGGAACACGAGCAAACTTAGATTAAGCTATTCAAGAAAAGAAATAAAAAGCAATAAAAAATCAGGTAAGGATGGTAGAATAGATGAGATTCTCTGCTTTTTTAATTCATCAAAAGAAGTGGAAACATTAAACGATTCTATTACACTGCCTTTACTTCTTTTCTTTCTTCTGTGTTTCTATTTCTAATTTCAAGGTTTTTATATCTTGTTGCAATCCTTTTGTTTCTATCGACAACGAATCTATTCTGTTCTTTAAGATACCCACCTCATTTTTTAAACTAAAATACCCAGATCTGACATAACTTAACGTATCTGTCATCTCTGGGTATTCTGCTATTGTTTTTTTAGAAACAATAGCAGTAGCTAAAGAATCCTTTTTACTACTGCTATTGTCTTTTTTCTGAGTGCTGCCTCCTTTTCCTTGTTTATCATCCACTTCATTCGATATTGAGGTAGGAGAGGAGGAACTAGAGTTGCTTACTTTTTTTTTAGGGCTCTAATGTAAGCTGTCACTTGCCAACGCTCTGTTTCACTTAACTTTTCTTTGAAAGAAGGCATTGGTTTTCTTCCTTCGGTAATTTTCCAATAAAGAGCACCATCACTTAAACCTTGAACATCATTAGAAGAAAAATCTCCACATGAAATGTCAATTGTTTCCGCTTTTGTTCCATCACCTAATCCTTTAGCTCCATGGCAAGATTTACACTGAGCGCTCCAAATATCTTTACCAGCTTTTAGAGTTGCTTCATCATCACTTTTTACAGGGCTTTTTTTCTTCGCATCTGCATCAGCAACTTTCCATTCTTTTCCTTTTGGTTTGTCCTGAGCATTAGCTGTGCCAAATGACATTGTTACTAATAACGCTCCTGCTCCCATTAAGAGAACAAATTGATTTACTTTTTTCATAAAATTTGTTTTTTTAATTAATTGTTTATTTATTGATTTATTGAACTTTTGTTTTTATTGATTTCAAAGGTAATTTTTTTGTTCTTATTCCTTACTTTTTATTGAAACAAATATTGTGCCATTTTAAATTCCTGATTATTTTTAATGTATGCTCAAGGCAACCAGAAATTAACGGTTCAAATTTGTTACTATTTCTTACCCAATTTCTTTATTTTAATTAAAAGTCTAATCAGATAAATAATAGTTCCCCAAATAATGGTGATAATTGTTAAGGAAGAAATTACCAATAACAGAGGAGCATTGTCTCCTTGAGACCAAAGGGTTCGTCCTCTTACTTCAGTTTTCTTTGGAAGAACATCCCATGGAACAAATTTAGTTACTTCCATATTACCGAAAGTTTCGTGGTCCTCTAACCTTGCTGCAATGGTAATAGTTCCATCAGCATTTCCCGGAACATCAAGCGCAAGTGAACCTGTAATTTTTCCATTTTCATCAGTGGTAACTCCATTGTCGCCAAATGGCAAAAAGTTGAAAGTTCTTTTGATACATAATTTAACTTCCGCTTCCTTCACAGGCACATATTCGGTTCCTTTCCACTCATAAAGACAGGCCGTAGCGGTTCTTATTGAATCTTTACCATTGTATTCGATAGTGATTTTTGCATCTGAAACCGTAATTTCTTTGGTAATGTTTTCATAAATAGGATCCGATTCCATTGTGGCAATAAAAGTAAACTCATGCAACGCAGCAGTAGCTTTATTAAAGCTTTCCGGAAACTCCACTATTCCTGATGTTTCGCCATCCAGATCCAGCTTATTTATTAAACCTGTTCCAGTGGCTGGATCATACTTTTTAACCTCATTCAAATAAAGGTTAATAGGAGATTTTAAATTGTCTACTGAAACAGTTTTTCCATCTTCTGTTCTGCTCAAATCCACTTTCACACTTCTAATTCCATTCGATACCATGGAACTCAATTTCATTCTAAATTTAAGTTTAGAACTAGTTGTGTTTGCTTCTTGCGAAAGAGCAACAGTTGTATTAAGGGCAACTAAGCCCAATATTAGTGAAACCAGAATAAATCTGAAACGTCCCTTTTTTGTCATAAAATTTAGAAGTTTATTTTTCATTGCCTTCATGTAAATGTTCGTGAATAATATCGTGAGAAACTCCTTTTTCTTCAGCTACTTCCCAAACGGAAATAATAGGAAAAAAGCGCACAAATAATGTGATGAGTAATAGTGCTCCGGCTAATGAGCCGCCTGTTATTGCCCATTCCTGAAATGTGGGAGAATAATGTTTCCATTCCTCAGGAATTTCCTGCACTGGTAAAAATGACATAGAAGGAATTACGATTAGGTAACGCTTGAACCATGCACCCACTATCACACAAACAGCCATAATAAACATGGGTAGCGGTTTTCTTCCTCTTTTAAACATTAGAACCATAATTGGAAGAATCATACCAAAAAATTGTACTGACCAGAACATTGGTGCATAATAACCGGTAAACAACTCATTAAGATGAGCCGCTTCCTCACCCTTCATTTTATAAGCAGGAATTAAATATTCATTAATAGAGAAGTATGCATACACCAACGCAAGCAAGGCCAACAATTTTCCCATCTTATCAAAATGCATATCAGTTAAGTATTTTTCATAAGAAGGATTAAACTTCCTAAGAATATACATTCCTGCTACCACTCCTCCGGAACCTACTAAAAACGCACCCGACACAAAGTATGCCCCAAAGTTGGTACTATCCCACCCTGGTCGGTAAGTACTTGCAAAAAGCCAAGAAGTAACCGTATGTATACAAAGAGCAACAGGAATAATAATAACAGATAAGATAGTAATAGCCTTTTTAACAATTGCGTATTGTTCAGGGCTATACTTCCACCCCAATGAAAGTATCTTATACATTTTATGTTGCCATTTTGGAATTCCTTTTAATCGGTCTCTGCAAAATGCAATACCCGGCAATAGTGGAAAATACAACAATAGAAAACTAAGTGTCATATAAGTAGAAACCACCATAACATCCCAAATAATAGGGGACTGAATTCTACCGTGAAGAGCCATATTTACCATTCTGTCTGGCCGGCCCATATCAACAATGATAATCAGACCAGCAAAGACAATTGCCGATACAGCAATTACCTCAGATATTCGCGACAATGGAGCACGCCATTCTACTTTTAATAAATATAGTACAGCGGTAATTAATGAACCCACCAAACTGATGGCAACAAAAAATACAAAATTGGATATATAAATTCCCCAAAAAACAAAATCCCTCATTCCTGTTATTGACAACCCGTTCCTTATTTGATTAGTATAACAATAAATACCTGTTATAAAAATAATAAAGAGTAGCGCTGTCCACGCATTCCCAATGAAGCCAAATTTCTTCGGCAACATATCTTCGTTCAATTCATGCAATAAGTCTATCGCTTCCTTTTCGGTCAATTCTTTTTTTTCCTTGT
>CAIWDF010000271.1 GCA_903911435.1 uncultured Bacteroidota bacterium | reverse complement strand
ATCGGTTTCATTCGAGTTCGAATTCGTTTCATTCGAGTTCGAATCGGTTTCATTCGAGTTCGAATCGGTTTCATTCGAGTTCGAATTCGTTTCATTCGAGTTCGAATCGGTTTCATTCGAGTTCGAATTCGTTTCATTCGAGTTCGAATTGGTTTCATTCGAGTTCGAATTGGTTTCATTCGAGTTCGAATTGGTTCCATTCGAGTTCGAATTGGTTTCATTCGAGTTCGAATTCGTTCTATTCGAGTTCGAATTAGTCTTAATCGAGTTCGCTAAGCTCATTTTTTAAAAGAACATATTCGTTTGTCAATCTTCGCGAAAACAAAAACGATGAAATTGACGACACAAAGGTGTGACGAAAATAATTAATGACAATAATTCACTTACTTTTTAGTAAGTAAAAAATCCTTGATTTTCGAATTTCATTTAAATTTGTATTGAATTTAAAACTTTACGACAAATGGAAAATCGTACCGAGCAAATCATCCTGATTGCAATAACGCTGCTAACCGAACACGAAATTATTGAGTTCAAACGAAAATTATTAGGTCGGAAATGGTCCGAAGACGTCCTGATTTGCTTGCTTAACAAAAATAAGCGCTTTGGTGGTTTAAAAAATTGCTTAATAGAAAAGGACAAAAATATCACCGACAAGATGCTTGGCAAAATTCTCAAAAGCTTCTTGAAAGAAGGGCTCGTAAAAAAAGTAAGTTCGTACGCATCCGAACATCAATGCGATTACGAACTCACCAAAAAGGGAAGACGAATAGCCCAACATTTGAAAGACACCTCCGATCTCTTACTCGAAAAGAATTCGGAAAAATAATATTTAGAAAATTCTATTTACTAAAATCGTGGCAACTAGTTGGTGACATCAGGCCACCATGTATCGAAAAAATTACACCACCACTACCCCATTTGGATATTTACCCGCTCTACCGAAAATGATACATATATATAAGGTGTGTTTTGGGGGGAGGATTTAAAAATTGTTGTATATTTGTGAAAGGAAGGAGTTTATTTGGAGGGAGAAATAAAAACCATCGAAACAGCAAACCATCGCAAGTCTTAATTAAAAGTATAGACTTGCGAAAGTTTAAGCAAAAATGTTTCGCAAATGGATATGTTATCGGTCATTGTGAGAAACGTAACCGAATAACGAACGGGGTAGCTGAAAACAGAACAGAGTAAGCAAAAAGAACACAGATAAAACAAAAAACAAATGAAAAAACTAAAAAATGAATTCAGTGAAATGCTAAAAACAGTTGGCAATGATTTTACAGAAAAAAAATTGACAGCACTATTCCCAATTAAAGGTAAAGAATATAAATCCGAATTAATGGTAATTGGTCGTGCTTTTAATGGTTGGGGAGGTAAGGAGGATGACATATGTTGGGAAAATAAAAAAGGAAATCCATCAAAAAAGACTATCGAAAACATAATAGGTTATTCTGAGGAGGAAATTGATGTTTGTCCTATGAAATGGATAACTGACCATTGGGGGCTGGAAACCGAAGTAAATAAAAATGGGTTTGAATATAATATGAAAAAGTCAGCCTTTTGGAGAGTTATAAAGGAAATTCTTTCAGAATTAAAAATTACTTCAGCGGAGGATTGGGCAAGTCATTTAGTTTGGAGTGAATTATATAAAATTGCATCGAATAAAGGCGGTAATCCCAGTGCCAAATTATTGAATGCACAATTTGAAAAATGCAAAAAGGTTTTGAATGAAGAAATAATAGAATTCAAGCCAAAAAGAATTTTATTTCTTACAGGATATGATTGGTTTAAAGATTTCGAAAATTTGGGTTTTAATAGAGACAACATCGAAAGTTCATTAGTAGAATGGGTAGGTTCATATAAAAACAAAAACGTGAAGGTGGTGGTAGCGAAACATCCGCAAGGCAAGAATGAAACAGAATACGTTAATCAGGTTATAAAATATTTTAATAAATAAATGATGGAAACTATTTTAAATAGATTTAAAGCAAAGTATGGATACCTTGAAAAATATGGTATGTCAATAGAGGGATTAAATTTAATAAACGAAACTGATGATATAACATATAGCGAAGCAAGTGATGTAAATAATATTAATGAATTGATAGGAGGAGGAAATTATGAATTATCTGTATTTCGTCCGTTTGTATTTGATAATAGGATTTTACCAAAAGTATTTGAAGGTGTAAAAATAAAAAATGTGGAAGTAGGAGCGCGTCCTCAAGAATTTGATGTTGATGAGAACGAAAATTTTATCCCATTAGATGAATATCATTCTCCAGAAAAATACATTAAGTTTGTTGATAGATGTTTTGATGATATTAGATTACAATTAGGTAATCCGAATATGTCAAAGGAAGAAATGCTTGATGCTTTAGTCTTTTCAGGTTGTTTTATAGAGCATATTAAATGGTGTAAAGAGATAAGTGATAACTTTAATATATAAAACAAATACTAATTGTACAATTATATTTACTCACGAAAATGGAGATTGAATTAGATAGCGGAAGAATCGTTTTTGTAGAAAATTTCGAGATGGGATATACATATGGTGGATTAATAGAAGGATTTCCTGACGAAGGAATGAATAAAGATATTTTTGAACGCTGTTCTTATCCATCAAATTGGGGTAAAAGAAAAACTTTAAAAATTAGACCTTCAGACGAGGAGTTCCAAAATGAATTAAATCCTGCATATTATTCGGCAATGCTTACTTCCGATGACCCAATTAATCAAGGTTATCACGGTTCTGAATTGGTAGTTATATGGTTTGGAGAAAACCCAAAAGGAAAAACAATTGAGAGTATTATAGAGGAAGGAGTAATATCAATAGATTGGGAGGCAAATGCAGAGGATTTTATGTATTAATTCCCGCAGCCGCGAGCGTGTTTCGCTCGTGGCAACTATTCGGTGGCGTCCCGCCACCATGTTTAGAAAAAATTAAACAAATGTGATGTGGATGTTAGTGTATATATTATACGTATTACGATAGTAAATTTGTTGGAGGAAAAATGATGTGATGTGGCGAGACGCCACAGGAAAAGAAACACGAGCGAAACACGCTCGCGTTTGCGGATAAGTAAGGTTACATCTTAAATAAAAAAAACTCCTTGTAAATACGTACAAGGAGTTTTTTTATGATTAAAATCTAAAAACGATGATTACGAAAACTCATCGTTATCAGCCTGAAAGCGGAAGCCTAGGCGTTTGCCTGTTTTTATCTGCATTCCTTCGCTTGCGGTTTGCATATCGGCCACCGAAATTTCTTTTATTGAATCGAAATGCGGAGTATACAAATCGAAATTGATACAATACAAGATGGTCGATTCGAGCACCGATACAATGGCTTCGGGAGTTAATGTATCGTGTACAAAATCGTTGTACAAAAATCCAAGTTGTCGTTTTCCTTCCACAAAATAATGATTTTCTTTATTCGTAAAAATACGTCCAATCACATATCCTGAGTCGTTCACACGATTGTAAGTAAATGAATCGTTCAGGAAATTATAAATATTAATAATACCACAATACGAACGGAAAGGATCTTCCTTTAAATACGAAGTGCGCCATACTTGATGCGATTTATCGAAATCGAAAATATTGGTATGCATAGCAAATATAAGCAAATCGCCAGCTACACGCAATTCGAATTCAAAAGCACCTTTGTCTTTGTACTCTATCACCAATCGTTTATCTATTGTTGCTGCTTCCTGTTTCAAATCAGTTGCCATTTGTTTGGCAGCCGCTTTCATCGAATTAAAAGCCTGAAGGGTGCTGGTATACACACTTTGTTTCAAACTCGATTTTTCTTTGAGCGTCTTCACGATCAAGTCTCTTGGCGATGTTTTTTCCATACTGTATTTTTCTTTATTCTGTTCTTGTTTTTATGCTAATCCTAATATGCACGTGCAAACACTACGCGCTGTACCGAAGGCTTTCCGCTATAAATACATACACCTGCCTCTTGTTTATTGTTGAGTGGTATACAACGTATCGTTGCTTTGGTCTCCTCTTTTATTTTTTGTTCCGTTTCGCTGGTACCATCCCAATGCGCCATTACAAATCCTGGAGTTTCTTCCAATATTCGTTTGAAATCATCGTAAGTATCGGCCGAATATGTTTTGTTTTCGCGCATTGCTAACGCTTTCTGATACAAGTTATCTTGTATTTGTGCCAACAAATGTTCAATTTTATTTTCAATATCGGCTTGTTGAAGCGTTTCCTTTTCCATGGTATCTCTTCGTGCTACCTCCACCGTGCCATTCTCCAAATCGCGAGCACCAATGGCAATACGAACAGGAACACCTTTTAGTTCGTATTCCGCAAATTTCCATCCTGGACGTTGGTTATCTCTGTTGTCGTATTTCACCGAAATGCCTTTCGTTTCCAATGCTTTTTTCATTTTAGCTACCACAGCATTTATTTGTTCCAATTGCTCATCACCTTTGTAAATAGGAACAATTACTACTTGAAAAGGAGCAAGTTTAGGAGGCAACACCAGACCTTTGTCATCCGAATGCGACATCACCAAAGCACCCATCAATCGAGTAGAAACACCCCATGAAGTAGCCCATACATAATCTTGTTTCCCTTCTTTGTTCGAAAATTTAACATCAAATGCTTTCGCAAAGTTTTGACCTAAGAAGTGCGATGTTCCTGCTTGTAGTGCTTTTCCATCTTGCATCAAGGCTTCAATGCAATAAGTTTCTAATGCACCAGCAAAACGTTCGTTGGCTGTTTTTATTCCTTTGATAACTGGCACCGCCATAAAGTTTTCGGCAAAATCAGCATATACATTTAGCATTTGTTCTGTTTCAGCAATTGCTTCGGCCGAAGTAGCATGTGCCGTATGGCCTTCTTGCCAAAGGAATTCGGTAGTTCGCAAAAACAAACGCGTGCGCATTTCCCATCTTACCACATTCGCCCATTGATTAATCAACAAAGGCAAATCGCGATAGGATTGTATCCATCCTCTATACGTATTCCAAATAATTGTTTCCGAAGTAGGCCGTACGATAAGTTCTTCGTCAAGCTTAGCCGTTTCGTCCACCACAATGCCACCATCAGGTGCAGTCTTCAATCGATAATGAGTAACCACAGCACATTCTTTGGCAAATCCTTCCACATGGCTAGCCTCTTTACTGAAAAATGATTTTGGAATAAACAGCGGGAAATAAGCATTTACGTGTCCTGTATCTTTAAACATCTTGTCCAATGCTTGTTGCATTTTTTCCCAAATAGCGTAACCGTATGGCTTTATCACCATACAACCTTTCACAGCCGAATGTTCAGCTAAATCTGCTTTTACAACCAATTCATTGTACCATTCCGAATAGTTTTCTTCTCTGGTTGATAATTCTTTACTCATTTAATTAATTTATGGTATAATCTTTGTAATTTTGCATTTAATAACGAATGACAAAAATAGAAAATAAACCTTTTGTTTGTTTGTTTGTCATAAGGATATAAGAAAATACTTTCAAAACCAAAAATAAAATGAAAAGTACATTCACAGTTTCAGTAATAGCATTATACATGCTAACCTCTTGTAACTCGCCAAAGGGAGCTACCTCGAGTACCTATAATGATGATGTATACTACACCGCCAAAGACGATGCTGCCGAAAAAGAAAAACGTCAGCTGATGGCAGAAAATGCAAAACTGAAGGCCGATAACGATCGTAAAACTGCTGAATTGGAAAATATTCAGAATAAAAACAATTCTAATCAATCATCTTCTACTAGTTCACCTGATGATTATTATCAGAGTCCTTCTCATTCCAATACTTCTACCGATAATCAAGGGACTACCACCATCAATAATTACTATGACAAACCATTTAATTATGATGATTATTACGATGACGAGTATGCTGCACGATTAAGAAGATTCCACAGCCCTGTAGGCAATTACGGATATTACGATGATTATTACACCAATTCATATTGGTACAATCCAAATCCTTATTACTACGGTTCGTCCATCTATATGGGTTATAATTTCTGGGGACCAAGCTACAACATGTATGCTTACAACCCGGGCTTCAACATGTATTCAAACATGGGTTGGGGATACGATCCTTACTACAATCCATATGGAATGTATTCGAACATGGGTATGGGATATAATCCCTATTCGTATGGATACAACCCTTATGGATATGGATATAATCCTTACATGAGTGGTTATTACAATGGATACAACAGTGGTTATTATGCCAATAATTATTTCAATAGTTATGACAACAACAGCTATTATGGTCCACGCAAAACAACTGGTGGTAATGGCCGAAGAACAGCACAACCATCGTTGGGTCATAGATACATGGAGACTGTAGAAGCAGAAACCAACAAGCCTTTTGCTGAAACTAAGGGTAGAACCAATAATCCGTACATGAAAACAACTTCTGTAGAGGATTACATGACTACTCGTCCTGCTGTGCATAACACCAATTCTAATTACGAACGTCCATCAGGTACCAATAGCAGACCTGTGGAAACCATTGGAAGAGATAATGTAAAACCAACTAACAATAATACTTCTCGACCTACTGAACACAACGAAGATTATTATCGTAAACCTCCTGTGAGAAACAACGGTAATCAGAATATTGACAACAATAAACCAAGAAACAATGATGAGCCTAGGTTTGAACAACCTCGAAACGAGCAGCCTCATAACGAACAATCAAAACCTCGAAATGAAAGCCCTGTAAGAGAACAACCAAAGCCTACTTATTCGGAACCAAGAATAACTCAGCCATCTCCACGTTCGAACGGAGCAAGCGAAGGTGTAAGAAGCACCCCTCCTTCAAATTCGGGAGGAGGCAATAGAGGTAGTGCTCCAGCACCTGCATCAGGAGGAAGAAAGAGATAATACATAAGAAATATTAATAATGAAAAAGCTATTTTTAATAATGTGCGTGGGAGCAGTATGTGTAAACACTGCTAGTTCTCAAAACGATATTGATGCGATGCGTTACTCACAAATTACCTTTGGAGGCACTTCACGTTTCGCTTCCATGGCTGGTTCTATGGGTGCTTTGGGTGGCGACATTTCTACACTTAGTTTCAATCCTGCAGGAGTTGGAGTGTTTCGAAAAACAGAGATCTCCATATCACCTTCGCTTTTTTCACAAACCACCAATTCTACATTTAATGGTACTTCTTCCATGGATAGGAAACTAAATGTGAATCTTGGAAACATTGGATTGGTTGGTGCTATTCACTTAAAAGATGATAAGAACGGTGGTTGGCAATATTTCAATTTCGGTATAGGATACAATAGAACTAACAATTTCAATAACAACATCAGCATACAAGGCGATAATAAAACAAGCTCCTTGCTCGACACTTATGTGGCTGCAGCAAATGGGAATAATCCTACATCATTCGATGGCTTTTCAACTGATTTGGCTTGGCAAACTTATCTTATTGATACTACAACAGTACCTTTGGTTTATCGTCAAGCCATTTCTCATTACGGTGAAACACAAAAGAAAACCGTAAGTTCATCAGGTTCGATGGGTGAAACTGTGATAAGCGTTGGGACTAATTATAGAAGTAAATTATTTTTAGGCGCCACTTTGGGTATTGTCAACGCGAGATATACTGAAGCAAGTGAGTATAACGAAGTGGATACACAAGATACCATAGCGGGATTTAAATCATTTTCGTTTAAGCAAAACTTAACAACTCAGGGAAGAGGGTTCAACTTCAAGGTTGGCGTAATTGTGAAACCTATAGATTGGTTGAACATAGGGGTTGCTGTGCATACACCAACTGTACTTAAATTAAAAGATGTTTACACGAGTTCAATGTTTGCCGACTTAGATGCAACAAGAGATACATTTACTTATTTTTCACCCTCAGGTTCGTTCAATTATAAAATCACAACACCGTTTAGAGCAATCGGAAGCTTAGGATTTGTGATTAAAAAAATAGCCCTATTGAATGTGGAGTACGAATATGTTGATTATTCATACGCTCAATTGAATTCGACTCCTAATGTATTTTCGGATGTGAATACTGTCATCAGATCGAAATACACCTCAACAGGCAATATTAGAATTGGTGGTGAAATTCGATACGACCCATTCGCATTCAGAGTTGGTTACGCACTTTATGGAAGTCCATTTAAAAGCGGAGACAATAAAAATGCACAACGGACAAGCATAACAACAGGTGTTGGGTATCGCTACAAACATTTTTTCATGGATTTAGCATACGTCCACACCTTTTATTCAGAGAAAAATTATCTTTACGATTCTCCTATACTTGATGCGGTAACGAACGACTATACCAATTCAAGTTTTATGACTACTGTTGGTATTAAGTTCTAGGAAACTATAAGAGTTGGTTAATTGCCTTAATGCAATTTTCTATACGCACATCGCCTCTTCCTTTTATGATTACATAGTTTGCCGAAAGTTCCATTAATTCTTTTTCGTACCAATCAAACAAATATTCCCTTCGGTGAGGATTCTCACGCAAAACGTCCTCCTCCCAAGGTAAGTCAGGATAAGTGAGTAGGTATAAATCAAATTTTGTTTTCAAGAGTGAAGATGATATCCATTCGGGACAAGTTTTGAAAACATCCAAACACCATACTTTCGAGATGATAAGCTCGGTATCAACAAATATGTAATTGTTAGCTTTCTCCACGGCTATTCGCTCTTGTTCAATTTGCACTTGCGAAATTTCGATAATATCCTCCAGTGTGTACTTTCTGTTTAATGAAGCTAGGTGAGTTCTTGCATACTCAGGAATCCAAACAGTATTAAAGTGTTTAGCTAAAGCCTCAGAGAGGGTGGATTTAGCAGTACACTCTGGACCTAAAAGGGCGATTCGTTTTACAGGTTTATCTTTTTTCTCCATTGAAAATAACCCACTAATGCGAGAAATGTATATATAATATAAAGCAAAGCAATTAAATGAAACCCTCTGTATGCATACAATAAGATGGCAGAAGCATCAATAATTAACCAAAACAACCAATTTTGAATGATTTTTTTTGCGGTCATCCAAGTTGCAATGATACTAAAGGATGTAATGAAAGCATCAAGGTAAGGCATAGCCTGAGTAGAATACCGTTGAGCTATGTATCCCAACGGAATCCATAGGAGACAACCTATTATACTTAAATATACTATTCGTAGTAAAGAGAATGAAACAATAGTGAGTTCCGTTCTTTCCTTAGAGCCATATAACCATTGATACCAACCATAAAGACCAATGATGACGTAAAAGACCTGAAGACCACTTTCGAGGAATAACTTACCAGAAAAACAAAGATAAATTAATAAAAAGGAAGACAGAATTCCGAATAACCAACACCAAACATTTTCGATGGCTGCCAGAATCACGTAGACCATGGCAGTAGCGAAAATAAACCATTCTGCGTAACTTGTTTGTTCGAATCCCTTCACTAAGGAATCGAAAACAGCTGTTAATAACATGCTTCAAACAAATAAACCATTTAATAATATTTTGATGCTAAAAATGGGATTACTCGATTGAAATGTTGGATGATTTGTATTTTTCAATCGCTCTTAAAAATTCAGTTGTTGCATCTTTTTTCTTCCAGATAGCGCTGTAAAAAGCCAATCCTTCGAATCCAATTCGGTGAGCTTTTTCTATCGCTTCTACATCCACCCCACCCCTTGCAATCACTTTATATTCTGACTTTTCAAGAGCTGTACGTAAACTGTTTTCGGTAAATCCACTTTGAAACTTACTACTTAAGCTATCGAATACTGGACTTAAAAACACATAACTATATTTATACGTTTTATTAGGCTCTAGCAATTGGCCAATATTATTGTACGAGGTAGATACTTCTATATTTGGATTTGAAAAGCGCAAAAATTTAAGTATCAACCAAGTTTTTAATTGTTTTTTCTTATGAGACTTCGAAAGATGGATTCCTTTTAAATTGTATTTGCGAGCTAATGTATGGTGATAATGAAGCACAATTCTATCATGATACATTTTAGGTATACAGTTGATAAACTGCTTAGTTTTACTTCTCGAAAACCTCCTTTTACGTAAATGAAATGTATTAAGTCCCGATTCGAAAAACTGGGTAACTATTTCTGTTTCATTTTCAACCGTTCTGGAGCTTGAAATTACTATTAATCGCATTTTGTTCTGTTTTATAAATTATGTATGGCTAATGAAATACTCCTTATTATTGAATTATCCTTTTCGATGGCATTACCAACCACTATTATGTCGGCCCCTGCTTTACATGCTTCAATTGCTTTTTTTGAAGTATTTATTCCTCCTCCAACGATTATAGGAATAGATACAGATTGACTCACTTTACGAATCATCTCCTTGCTCACCACAAGTTTAGCTCCACTACCAGCATCCAAATATATCAATTTTAGTCCAAGCTGTTCGCCTGCCATTGCTGTGCATGCTGCTATATCCAATTTTTCAGATGGAATGGGGCTGGTATTACTCATATAAGATGCCGAAGTTTGTTCACCACTTTCAATCAACATATAACCCGTTGGTAAAACTTCTAAACCTGAAGCTTTAATGGCTGGAGCACCAACAACGTGCTGTCCAATAAGAAATTCAGGGTTACGGCCCGAGATAAGTGAAAGCAATAAGACGGCATCTGCATTTTTACTAATCTGTAAATAGTTACCAGGAAAAATAACAACAGGAATGGATGTTTGACTTTTAATGATAACCATGCATTTTTCAAAATCCCCATTCGAAATCAAACTTCCTCCTACCATAATAAAATCTACTGAGGCTAATTCAGCGAGTCGAATGGTTTCTTTGGAGTCGAATTTATCTGGGTCAACAAGTAAGGCGAATTTTTTTTCGGCT
>CAIWDF010000270.1 GCA_903911435.1 uncultured Bacteroidota bacterium | reverse complement strand
GGAGTTTATAAAATTATATCGGTATTTTACTATTAAGATTAAACTCCTACGGAGTAATAAAAAAAAACAATTAAATCATCAAATACTTGTTGGTGAAAACACAGATAAGGGCTAAGGGCAAGAATAATATATCACTCCTACGGAGTAATAAAAAAAAACAAATAAATCATCAAATACTTGTTGGTGAAAACACCGACAAGGGCTAAGGGCAAGAATAATATATCACTCCTACGGAGTTTATAAAATTATATCGGTATTTTACTATTAAGATTAAACTCCTACGGAGTAATAAGGGAAACGAAGAGAGAGAAACTGCCTGCCACTACTTTAGTTGTTGGTTGTTAGTTGTTGGTTGTTGGAAATGAGATGTGAGATATTAGATTTGAGATTTAGTTGTTGGTTGGGAGCAAATTGTTGGGGGGAAGGGAAAATGAGATGGATGGAGAAATACACTATAATATATAGCGCTGAATTCTTCGTCAATTTTTGAGGTGGGTAGTGAGAAATATACTACATTTGGCAACTATAAAAGAAAATATAAGTATTAACTAATAAATAATGAGAATGAAAAGTAAATTAATTTTTGCAGCATTACTTGCTTCGTGTTTCGTAATGGATGCACAAAAGGTAACCAATGGTCCGAACTTGGATAACGACCGTGATAATAAAATGAACCGGATGCTTGATGGGGAAGATGGTAATTTTTACACTTACCGGATTAGAACTAAAGGTAAAGGAACTTCTTATTTTATTGAAAAATATAGTAAAGATGCGTTGAAACCTACGTTTTCGAAAGAGGTAGATATAGAGGAAGATCGTTATACGAAGGTGGAGGATGTGAGATTTGCAGTGGATAATGTGAATATCTTTATTCGTCAATACGATAAGAAGGCGGATAAGATGACGTTGTATTATCGTACAGTTTCGTCAAAGGGAGCGGTTTCGACAAAACTTCAAGAGATTTTGAACATCAATACTGACCATTATGAGTTTGTAGATTTTGATATTTATCAAAATCCATCGAGAACAAAATATTTGGTGAAAGCTTCGTTTAAAGAAAACAAAGAAGGGCAATACAAAACTAAATTTATTTTGTATGATGCTAAATCGATGAAACAAATTTCGACAAAAGAGGTTGCTATGAAATTGTTCAGTGGACAACAAATGGGTTTTAGTTTCTTTGGAGGATTTAGTGCAAAGAACACCGACTTTATTGGGTTGATGCTTGATGATGATGACAATATTTATTTTGGTTATAACTATCTTGACAAAAGCTCGACAGAAAAAAACTACAAGTATAAATTGGCAATGAATATTCTTTCGGCAAAATCGAATACTCCGCAAGTGGTGGAATTGGAATTTGACGATAATTACTATGTGGGTAATATTAAATTTACAAAACCAAACGCTACTCAAATAGTTGCTGGTGGTTTCTTGAAAGATGTGATAGAGCGCAAAGGAAGAGATTTGGTGAAGGTTGGTATTTTCAGTTTTACAGTGAATACTGAAAAAGGAAAAATAGATTCGAAAGTGGTATCTTTGTTTGACGATAAGATATTGGCAAATTTAGAGTCGAATGCAAAACGTTCGCGCTACTTTAAATACAAAATGGACTATATTATTCCGAAAGGAAATGCAGTGTATTATGTGGGTGAGCAATACAGAGAACAAGAGGTAACTACTTACAACGCGAATACACATACTACCGAAACTCATTGGGAATATGAATACATGGATGTGATAGTGGCTAAACTAAATCAAAAAGGAGAATTTGAATGGATAAAAAACACACCGTTGCGCATCAACATGACATTGGGTTTCCCTCACGTTTTCAAGCAATACATTGCGGTGACTACCAATAAAGCCATCTATATATTGAATGATGAGCACGAAAAAAACTTGGAGCGTTATAAAAAAGCAGATTTTGAACCAAGTGATTTGAAAAATATGAGTGGAATACATGGTACTAATTTTATTGCATCGTCAGTGGATTTAACGAATGGTGCCATTAAACACCAATTGGTATTTGCAAATGAAGATTATTGTTTTGCTCCGATTCAAGAAAAGAATTTCGCATACATGCCTCCATCGGATACTGAAAATTTTGTACCGGGAAAAGATAACGAAATAGTGATTTATACAGAGGATAGAGGAAGAGATCGTTTCTCGAAAATTTCGTTTGAGTAAATGCATCAGTAATTCTCAGATTATTTGAGAATATAGAAAGGATTAAAAACACAACAGCCCTCCATCGAATAAATGGAGGGTTGTTGTTAATAAGAAGTAAGCGAACATCATTATCCATAGGATTAATTTAAAAACACCCAGAACAGCATGCCTTTCTTTTTTCAGAAAAAATACACATTATCATTTATTCTATT
>CAIWDF010000269.1 GCA_903911435.1 uncultured Bacteroidota bacterium | reverse complement strand
TCAGCAAAAAACTAATAACTAAATAAAATCAAAATGAAAAAACTATTACTATCTGTAATTGCATTGTCTAGTCTTACAAGTGCTATGGCACAGTGCAGCGACATCTTCATCTCTGAATATGTAGAAGGTACGAACAACAACAAAGCACTTGAATTGTACAATCCAACTAACCATGCAATTGCGTTAAACAATAACTACCGCATGGTTCGTTATAATAACGGAACAACTGCGGCTGCTGGTGAAGCAAACCCACAAGCAATGATTAGCCTTGGAACTCATGTGATGCAACCCTATACCACTTGGGTAATTGTTATCGACAGAAGAGATGCCACTCAAACATCGGGTACCAATATTGTGGTGGATCCGGGTCTAATAGCTATTGCCGATACCTTTCTTTGTTCTGATTACAATGTAAGTTATACCATGAATTTTAATGGAAATGATGCTGTTTCGTTACAAAAAACAACCGATGGAGGCAGTACTTGGAACTATATAGATATATTCGGAATGATGGGTGATGCTGCAATGGTATCTTCTGCTTCATGGAGCGATCAAGCTCCTTATGATGGAAGTGTTGGGACTTGGTGGACATTAAACCATACTTTAATACGTAAATCCACTGTAACAGGAGGAGTAACTGTAAACCCTTCACCTGAATTTATAGTAACAGCTGAATACGATTCATTACCAGTAAATACATGGACTAACCTTCATATTCATACTTGTGTTTGTAATACAGGTATCAACGAAATAGATAATTCCGTGACAATATCTATTTATCCTAATCCGTCCAACTCTGATTTTACAACAATTTCGGCCAACGAACCAATTGAAATGGTTGAAGTTTACAATGTATTAGGAGAAATGGTAATGAATAAACGTTCTAGCAATATTTCTAATAAAATGATCATCGAAAACAGAAGCTTAATTAAAGGAGTTTATTTCGTGAAAGCACACTTTGCAAAAAATAAAGTAAAAACGATTAAGTTATCCATACAATAATAATTTTTTTAAAAAACGTCTCGAATTACCTATCGAGACGTTTTTTTTTATTCTCAAAAATGAAAAAACCACAATTATTTTTCTTTTTTCTGTTGGCTACCCTAGGGGCTTTCGGGCAAAACACAACTGAAATAAAGGGAACCGTAAAGGATGCAACTTCTGGCGAAACCATTATTGGAGCTAGTGTAATGTATGCTGCAGGCAGAGGAGGAGTAACAGATATCAATGGGAATTTTTTAATCAAAATAGATTCAGTAGGAGACTATACATTGACGATTTCTTACGTTGGATATGAGCCCCAAAAACAAAAAATAAAAGCTCAAGGAAAAACAATCAATTTGAATTTTTCTTTGCAAGTGACCTCTTTAAATGAAGTAGAAGTGGTGGCGGATGTGGCAAAGACCAGAGAAACGCCAATTGCTTTTTCAAATGTTTCGCAAAAACAAATTGAAGAGGAGTTAGGAACAAAAGATTTACCAATGGTATTAAATACCACCCCAGGAGCCTATGCTACTGAACAAGGAGGAGGAAGCGGAGATGCACGCATCAATATGCGAGGATTTGATCAACGATACATTGCTGTTATGGTTGATGGAGTTCCTGTGAATGATATGGAAAATGGAGCTGTGTTTTGGAGCAACTGGGATGGACTAGGCGGAATCACCCGTTCTATGCAAGTTCAAAGAGGTTTAGGAGCTTCCAAACTGGCATTGCCTTCAGTAGGAGGAACAATAAACATATTAACAAACGGAATAGATCAAAAAATGGGAGCTTCCATCAAACAGGAACTTACAAGTTTTGGTTTGTATAAAACATCATTTGGATATAACTCAGGTCAATTAAAAGGTGGATGGGGATTTGCCATAGCTGGCTCGCGAAAGTGGGGAACAGAATGGGCTGACGGAACCTATGTAGATGGATGGTCATATTTTATGAAAGTTCAGAAAAGATTTAAAAAACATCTCTTTTCTGTAAGTGTAAATGGGGCACCGCAATCTCACGGCCAAAGATACACACGAATGCCAATTGCAGTATTAAGCAAACAAATGGCACAGAAGCTAGGAATAAATGCAGATTCTGTGCTTAAGGCTTCAAATTATACGCGAACATTTAATGATGAAAGAGGATTAAAATATAATCCTGATTGGGGAATGCTAAACGGAAAAGAGTTTAGTGCCGAATTTAATTATTTTCACAAACCAGCCTTCAATTTGTCCCATTTTTGGACACCTAATGACAAACTTAATGTGTCCATAGTTGCTTACTTATCAATAGGTACAGGAGGAGGTGCATACATGATGAACGCAACTTCTGTCAATAGACTAGTTGATGGCACTCAAGATATGCAGAGTGTGTATGATGGTAATATTAAGGCTCGGCCAGTTGCATTTTACAGTTCCACTGAACACGCATCCACAAATTATTTAAGAGCACAACGCAATGATCATCTTTGGTATGGTGTGCTATCATCATGGACCTACAAAGTAAATAAAAACCTTACTGCATTAATCGGTATCGATGGACGTTATTACAAAGGCTCTCATTTTCGTACCCCGTTGGATTTAATGGGTGGCGATTTTGCGATTGATTATGCTGACAAAAATCAACCAGTAGGAACAGGAAACGGAAGTTTTTATGTGAAGAAAGTAGGTGACAAAATAAGTTTTTACAACGACAACAAAGTCATGTGGGGTGGAGCATTTGTTCAGGCTGAATACAAAAAAAACAAATGGAGTGCTTTCATTACAGGAACCATTTCAGATAAAAGTTTCCAACGAATTGATTATTTTAAACCGAGAGATTTGGTGATAGGAGGAATCACCTTTCCTCAAGAAGTTGGATACGGACAAGCACTTTACTATAACGGTAGTTCATATTTGACTTCTACCAATGGAACTTCTGCTCATGATGGAGAAAGCACGGTTGTTGTTAATGGCGATACTACTTTCATGGGTACAGGAATCTATCGAAAATACATTCTGAACGCAAAAAGATATACCAACCAGTCAGCAGAAGCGCGTCCGAGCACCACTGATAAAAAATGGTATTTAGGCTATACTATAAAAGGCGGTGCAAATTATAATATCAATGACCATCACAATGTATTTGTAAATTTAGGATATATGAACATGGCTCCAAACATGAACGCTGTATTCGATAACAGTAATCATTTGTTTGCCGAAATAAAAAATCAGAGAATACACGCAATTGAAGGAGGGTATGGAATGAAATACTCTAATTTTAATGCCATGGTGAATCTATATTATACCTATTGGAAAGACAAACCAATGACACCACAAGTAACACCTGAAGGGATGTACTTTAATGTAAATGGAATTGAAGCACTGCATAAGGGTGTCGAAGTGAATGCGACCTATCAATTCAGCAAGAAATTAAGTGCTGACATTACGCTTTCATTAGCAGATTGGAAAACAGTTTCCGCATCAAAAGCATACATCTCAGATGAAGATGGAATAGTCAGAGATTCGGTGGAGTTTAGTGCCGTGAATGTGCACGTTGGCGATGCAGCCCAATTCCAACTTGGAGGTTCGATACGTTATGAAATAATTAAACATTTATATTTCAAACCTCGATACATGTTTTTTGGTAAACACTATGCGAATTTCGACCCATCTACACTTTATGGCGCCACCGCTGACCACGAATCTTGGAAAATGCCAAGTTACGGATTGTTAGACTTGTTTATAGGTTATGATTACAAAGTTTGGAAAGTTAAACTTGGAATAACTGCAGGTGTTTCTAATGTGCTTAACACCGTTTATATCACCGATGGGTTAAATAATAGCAGTGGAGCAACTAATTTCGATGCCAACTCAGCAACAGTTTACATGGGCATGGGTAGAAGAATGAATGTTGGATTGAAAATTGGATTTTAAAGAAAGAAAAGAGAAAACAATTAATAATAAATAAAATCAAAAAAAGAGAAATGAAAAAAATTACAACTTTAATACTATTTGCTTTAATAGCTAATAGTGCAGCATTTGCACAAGCCGTGTTGCCGACCACGTATTCATGGGTAGGTGCGTACCCAACAGGTTGGACAGCTGTCGACCCAACACCTTCGTATTATACAGCGGTTTCTTCTGCTCACACACAACCTTCATTAAAAATGGATGCTACTGGAGATATGGTAACCATCAATTTCTCTACCACTCCTGGAACATTAACTTATTGGCTTTGTGTTAATGGAGGTTCAGGAACTATCAATGGAAC
This sequence comes from uncultured Bacteroidota bacterium, assembly GCA_903911435.1. GTDB lineage: Bacteria > Bacteroidota > Bacteroidia > 2-12-FULL-35-15 > 2-12-FULL-35-15 > 2-12-FULL-35-15. The sequence continues at coordinate 19,872 of CAIWDF010000269.1, read as the reverse complement.
TTATGTAGTTGAAGAATCAGCAAATGGGACTACTTGGACTCCAATACGTACATTCGTGAACAACGTTACTGGTGCTTGGACTCAATATACTGATACTCCAAATGCTGCTAGTCGTTATGTACGTTTCAACTATGTTAGTCGTTCAAGCGGAAACGTAGGTTTAGACGATGTAACCCTAACTGCAGGTGTTTCGCCAAATGCTGAAATAAGTATACAGCAATCAGGAAACACTGTTGTAAATGGAGGAACATTTACAACAGCATCGCCTGTTAGTACCTTATCTACCATCACTTTTTCACTTCTCGATTTAGGTTTATCAGCTCTTAATGTTTCAAACATTGCTATCACAGGACCTGCAGCATCTGATTTTGTACTTGGTACTTATCCTTCTACAGTTGCCGCTAGCGGAAGTTCTACATTCAATGTCGATTTCACTCCAAGTGCTGCTGGTACACGCAATGCGGTAATGACCATTACTAGTAACGACCCTTTGAATAGTCCTTACATTGTGAATCTAAACGGTGTTGGAGGTACACTTGCTACCGAACCAGCTTCACAACCATCTACATTTACTTATCCAATTATCAAATCATACCGTCTGAAAGTGTCGTTTACGGCAGCAGCAGGTTCGCCTGATGGTTATTTAGTTTTGCGCAGCACTTCACCTATTGTGGATGCGCCAGTTGATGGTGTTGTTTACACTCGTGGAGATAGAATCAATAATGCACAGGTGGTGTATAGCGCCAACGCTACATCGTTTATGCCTAACAACATCATTGCAAATACAACTTATTATTTCGCGGCATTTGCTTACAACGGTGTTGGTCAATATCGTAATTACCTAACAGCATCGCCACTTACAGGAAGTGTTAATAGTTCTGCAAGTATGCAACCAACTACTTATTACAATGGAATCAGTCCTACAAGTTCTACTTTTGTTACCGATTTGCATAACAAAATTAATGCACACAACATTCAGTTTTATAGCAATTATGGAAATTTAATGATAGGTCAGTTCTTTGCACGCGATACCACCAACAATCAACGTGTAGTAACTTGCTCTTACAGTGGATTAAATAAAGTATACTCCGAACCATGGGATTGGGCTACTAATGATTTCAGTCGCGAACACACGTATTGCCAAAGCTGGCAACCAACTACCAACGATGCTAATTTTCAAAGTCGTCCAGAGTACAACGATTATCACATGATCACTCCAACAAATCAAAACAGTGTAAATGCATTACGTAGTGATTATCCTTTGGGTGAAGTAGTAGGTGCTCCTACATATACCTACCTAGGTTGCAAAATGGGAAATGACATCAATGGCAACAAGGTATTCGAACCAAGAGATGCTGACAAAGGTGATGCAGCTCGTTGTATGTTATATCAAACTGTTTGTTATACAGGTGTTGCTTATACAGGAACTCCAAATACCATAATTCAATACGGAGGTAGTTGGTCATTGCCAACTTATATCCGTGTTGCCATTCCTTACGGACAAGATCAAAATGTTTTGAAGCGTTGGAATACACAAGATCCTCCTGATAATTTCGAAATTGCTCGTAACGACTATGTTGATTCATTGCAAGGAAATCGTAATCCATTTATTGATAGCGCACAGTTTATTTGTTATATCGATTTCATAACCATGACTCATCTTTCAGGTGTGTCAGCACCTTGTGGTTCAGCAGGTATAATGGAAGTTGGAAATGGTAACGTGGATGCAATACAGTTTGCTCCTAATCCTAACAACGGAAATTTCATGCTTAACTATACTTCTAACACGAACCAAAAAATCAGTTTGCATTTAATTGATATGTTGGGTAGAGTAGTGTATTCAAATGAACAAAAACTAAGCACAGGTAATAATTCAATCGAAATGAATATTCCTAGTTTGAGTAAAGGCATTTACACTTTTGAATTCATCTCCGAGACAGGAAAACAAACAAAAAAATTAGTAATCGAATAGATTAATTAATGAAACTAAAAAGCCACTGCAAATTATTTTGCAGTGGCTTTTTTATTGGATAAAATTCATTACAGTTTCAAAAAACTCTTTTGGTTTTTCGGCATGTACCCAATGTCCAGCTCCTGAAATGGTTTCAAGCATGTTTCTCGAAAACAATTCTTGTATCATGGTCATGTCGTCATCCTTAATATAGTTCGATTTTTCTCCTCGAATAAAAAGTGTAGCCACATCACATGTAGTATCAGTTGGTGTTTCGGTACCAACGTTTTCAATTTTACTGGTAATTACTTTCAAATTAAAGCGCCAAGCCATTTCTCCATTTTCTTTCCAATAGATATTTTTCAAAAGAAACTGTTTGGTACCAAAATCAGTGATGTAGTTTGATAAAACAGTTTCGGCTTCCTTCCTTGTTTTTAGTATTGAAAAGTCTACCGCATTCAATGCTTCCAGCACCGATTGATGATGGATGGGGTAATATTTAGGAGAGATATCAACCACAATTAATTTATTAATTAATTCAGGATAATCAATGGCCAATCGCATGGCTACTTTTCCTCCCATCGAATGGCCTATCAAATCTACCTGTTGCAAGTTGCAGTCGGTAATCAATTCCAAAACATCTTTACTCATGGTTTCATAGTCCCATTCATCATCATGAGGCGACAAACCATGATTTCTAAGGTCTATTGTAAATACTTCGAATCCTTTTTCAGCAAATAATTTTGCTAACGAATTCCAATTATCACTTTGACCAAACAAGCCATGAAGAATTAGCAACGGTTGCCCACTACCAATTTTCCTATAAAATAGTTTCATTGATTTACTTTTAATTGACGAAGGTAAAGTTGAATGGTGTTTTCAATTCCAAAATAAAGAGCATCCGAAATCAACGCATGACCAATTGATACTTCAAGCAATTCGGGGATACAAATAGCAAAGTACATTAGATTCTCGATACTCAAATCGTGTCCTGCATTGATACCTAATCCTAATTCGTGAGCTTTTTTAGCAGCCAACACAAAGGGGGAAATTGCTACTTCCTTATTGCTCACGTAATCTCTTGCATACGATTCAGTGTAAAGTTCAATTCGATCGGTACCTGTTTTTTTTGCACCTTCAACCATTGTAATATCGGCATCCACAAAAATGGAAGTTCTAATTCCTGCTGATTTAAATACCGCAATCATTTCCTTCAAGTAATCAGCATTGGCTATTGTATCCCAACCATGATTGGAAGTCAACTGTCCCAATTCATCAGGGACAAGAGTCACTTGTGCCGGATTCACTTTCAATACCAAGTCTACAAACTTATTTTCTTTAGGATTGCCTTCAATATTAAATTCAGTTTTTAACAAGGGTTTTAAGTCCATCACATCTTGATATCGAATATGCCTTTCGTCAGGTCGAGGGTGTACTGTTATTCCTTGCGCTCCATAGCGTTCGCAATCTCTGGCGAATTCCAATAAGTCTGGAACATTCCCTCCACGAGAATTACGAAGAGTTGCTATTTTATTAATATTTACACTTAACTTTGTTGCCATATGTTATTAAATAAAGTGTAAAGCTAAAAAATTAGTAAGTTTGTAATTGAATAAAAAAATAAAATGTTAGCAAAGGATTTAATTACTGACGATATACCTCCACTAAAGACCAATGACACTGGCCTTATGGCAATAAATTGGATGGATGAGTTTAAGGTTTCACATTTACCTATCGTAAATAATCATGAGTATTTAGGATTAATATCTGATACTGATATTTTGGATTATGATATAACGGATGACGAATTGGGCAAATGCAAATTGTCCTTAATTCGTCCTTATGTCTTGGGTTCGCAGCATATTTATGAAGCCATTAAAATGATTTCGATGATGAAATTAACGGTGCTTCCTGTGTTGGATGATCAGCTCAACTATATTGGTTTAATTCCGGCCTCTGTTTTAATTCATGAATTCGCTGCACTCGCAGCCACTCGAGAACCCGGTGGAATTATTGTCTTAGAAATGAATAATCACGATTATACATTGACACAGATAGCTCAAATTGTTGAAAGCAATGACGGCAAGATATTAAGTTCTTATGTCAATCATTTGCCCGATTCAACAAAGATGGAAGTGACCTTAAAAATTAATCGAGAAGACCTTTCAGCTATATTACAAACATTTTATCGCTACAATTACAATGTGAAAGCATCGTTTCATCAAAGCGAATTTAAAGATGATTTGAAAAATCGATTCGATTCATTTATGAATTATTTGAATATATAAAAGTCACTCAAAGTTAATCACGGCATGCATGCCCGACCCAATGAAAATAGCTATTTACGGAAGAAATACTAACGACAATATTTCCCAGTATATTCAATCCTTATTTCATAAGTTGAATGGATATAAAGCGGAGTTGTATGTTTACGAGCCGTTCTATAAATATATAAAGCAGAAAATTGAAATCTCTGGAAACATCAAGATTTTCAATACTCATCTTGATTTAAAAGATAAAGTTGATTACCTATTAAGCATTGGAGGCGATGGAACAATTCTCGAAACATTAACATTTGTTCGCGATTCAGAAATCCCTGTCTTAGGAATTAATACCGGTCGATTAGGTTTCTTAGCAAATGTAGCGAAGGAAGAGGTGAATAGTGCAGTTGATGCATTAGTGAACAAAAAATATTCTATTGAAAAAAGAACTTTACTCAGTGTAGTTAATCCAAAAGATTTATTTGGTGATGTAAATTATGGATTGAATGAATTAACCATCCTGAAAAAGGATTCTTCCTCCATGATTACCATTCATACCTATATTAATGATAATTTTTTGAATTCATATTTTGCTGATGGTTTAATAATCGCTACTCCTACTGGTTCAACAGCTTATTCGTTAAGTTGTGGAGGTCCTTTGGTAATGCCAGGGTCGCAGAATTTTGTCATCACACCAATAGCTCCGCATAACTTAAACGTTCGGCCTTTAGTAATCTCTGATAACAACATCATTAAATTAAAAGTAGAAGGAAGAAGCCCTAACTATTTGTTATCACTTGATTCGAGAAATGTAGTAATTGATTCTTCTATTGAAATTGTTTTGCAAAAAGCAGAGTTTGCGATTCACCTTATTCAACTAGAAAATCAGAATTTTTACACCACCATTCGCAATAAACTACTTTGGGGGTTGGATAAGAGAATTTAATTCACTTCTACCATATTTGTCAGTGCAACAAAATCAGCAACTGAAAGTTCTTCTGCTCGTTGATTCAAATAATGATGTGCCAGAAATTCCGGTTTAAGTTTAAAAGCTCGAATGGAATTTCGTAATGTTTTTCTCCGTTGATTAAAGCCTGCCTTCACTACTTGTTTGAATAGTTTCTCATTACAATCTAATTGTTGCACCTTATTCCGTGCCAATCGTATTACTGCCGACTTCACTCGCGGAGGAGGATTAAATACATTTTCATTTACTGTGAATAGATACTCAATGTCGTAAAACGCTTGTAACAAAACACTCGTAATGCCATACGCTTTATTTCTTGGTTTAGAAGCAATCCGTTCGGCAACTTCTTTTTGAAACATACCAACAACCTCAGGCACTTGATTTTTATGATCCAATACTTTAAATAAAATTTCAGTAGAAATATTATAAGGGAAGTTCCCGATGACGGCAAAGGATTCATTATTGAAAAGATTTTCAAAATCAAGTTTAAGAAAATCACCTTCAATTATTCTGTTTTCGAGAATAGGGAAATTCTTTTTCAAATAGGCTATCGAATCCCAATCAATATCTATAATGTGAGTTTCGAAAGCAGTTTCAGTAATCAGGTATTTGGTAAGTACCCCCATACCTGGACCAACTTCCAGAATTTTATTATAGAGATGAGTGTGTTTTAAACTTTTTACAATTTCAAGGGCGATTCCTTCATCTTTTAGGAAATGCTGCCCTAAGTGCTTTTTTGCCCTTACTTCGTCTTTTTCTTTCATACAATTTCGAGTAATGTTCTGAAAGAAACAAATTTATTCGCAAATTTCTCTGCATGTTCCTTTTGAAGTCTCGGTGCATGTTCTCGTTGATATTCTTCTAGGTCTTTCATGTTAACGCAAGTATATTGTATGGAATAGGTTGTTCCTTGTTCTTCATCTACCAATACCTTGCAAATTTTGTTCTCAACAAAATAACCTGTTCTCATCACATCAGGAACATGTATTTCTTTCATCCAGTTCAACCACTCTTCACGTACATCGTTTTCGATGTTTACTGTCACATTATATATTATCATAGGTTATATCTCATCTCTTCGAAAATCGAAGAGTCTTTCTTAAATTTAGTTGTTTACTTATTTACAACGAGACGCGTTTAGGGCTAGTTAATTCCATCTCCTCTCAGCCTTCTAAAACGTTTACGAGATTCTACCACGTATGAGCTAGCTGGATATTTTTCTAACAATTGTTGATATAGTTCTCGAGCTTTGTCAACGTTCTTATATTGATTTTCGGTGATGTCTGCTAATCTAAAGAGTGCATCATCACCCAAGATATCATCACCGTATTTTTTAACAATCGTATCATAATAATTTGCAGCTTTTGTATAATCGCCATGCTTTATTGCAATGCCCGCTTTTTTGTTTAGAATATCATCTGCCAATGCATGATTTGGAAACATACTATTAATAGAGTCAAGTCCTTTGAGTGCTTCATCGTCTTTGTTCTGAAACGCAAGTAAATCAGCTCTTGAAAACATGAGCAGAGGTGCTTCATTGGTATCAATTGCTGTAGCATCGCTTATGGTCATTGATAAATCCATGGCATCGTTCGCAATTAGTTTTGCTGTGGCTCCTTTAAGCACATCCAATTGAGCTTGTGCCCATTTGAAATCTCCTGTGTAATAGGAAATTTTAGCATTTCTAAATTTTGCTTCTTGTCCTATTTCATCATGTTTAAAGGCTTTCTCCACCTGTGAGTAACGAAGTGATGCTTCCCAAATATCACCAGTCATTAACAAAATATCTCCTAATTCCAGCTTGCATTCGGCTTGTTTTTGTTTAGTTAATTGTGGTAATGCAATAGTTTCTTCCAATAAGGCAATGGCATCATCAGGTTTATGTAAATAAAAAGCCTGTAAGTGAGCAAGGTTTTTTAAGATTGGTTCGGTTTCTGCCGATTTTCCAAGTTCTGCAATGGTGATGTTGAAATTCTTTTCTAGTTCTGTCAAATCAACAAGAGTATAATTCCCTTTCGACACAATTTTTGTGTACAACACATTAATTAATTCAATACGGGAAGTGATGTAATAAGCATTATCCTTTCCCTTCGAAATTACATATTGATAGGCCTTTATTGACATATCGTAACTTTCGTTTTGTGCGAATAATTGTGCTAATGCCACAACTCTTCCTCCATCTTCTTTCTTTCGTTTATCGAGTGCTTTGGCTTGTACAAATGAGCCTTCCCAATCTCTTTGTTGAATTTGAATCCAAATCAAGAATTCTGAAAGAATTGTTTTGTCTGGGCTTTTTTGAATACGTTTGAGCAGTTCTAATTTCAATAATTCATTCTGTTTTTGGTCAGAATCACTAGCAAAACTAGTTTGAAGAGAATTTTGAACGGTTTGAATGTACGAATCGTTTATTTCAAGAGCGTCTAAGTATTCATTAATCATGGCTACCTTATGTCCCTTTTCACGATAAATATTGGCTAGTTCGAAGTTGTATGGATAACTGTTTTGTGAAATTCTTCTTCCTTTCAAATAAGTGGAGATAGCAAAGTCGTATTGGCGAATAGCGATAAATGAATTTGCTAAAGTAAAAACTTGATCATCCATTTTGATTGATTTTACAGCTTGCTCCCAAGTATTCTTTGCCTTATCAGGCTGTTCGGATCGATTATATACTGTGCCTAGGTCGGCACAAAAAGTTAAGTTGTCAGGATACTGTTTAATTTGTTTCTTGACAATTTTCTCTGCTTTTTTAAAATCTTTTGTTTCAATTAAACAATTCAAGTAAGGAAGATAAAACTGGTCGGGTGATTTTCGATTATACAGTCTTTCATAATAATCAAGTGCCTTATCAAACTCTCTATTTTTGTAAAATTGGTCGGCAAGCTGCTCGTCAGGACTTGGTTGAGCAACTATTTTTAATTGCACCATCAGTAGGAGGAATAGCACGATAATATTTATTGTTTTCTTCATTGTTTTCTTTTCATTTGGTTTTTTAAAACAAACTTAATTACCTAAATTTGCATTAGGAATAACCGAGTATTTCGAGCACCACTGCCTTGGCTTCAATATCCAAACCATTGCGCAAAGTTAACAAACTTCCTTGTTTTAGATGTTCACCAAATCCATGTGGAGCAAAAAGTACAGCATTTGTCACTCGACTTTCGTTCTGTTCTAGTGGTTTTTTATAAAATTCTATTTGGCATTCAGTGCCATAACTTTTTGCTCCTTTCACATAAGCCTGAGGTCTGTAGATGCCCATCAACTCATATTTCGTGACATTTTCAATCAGAATTTTAACTTTTAGATATTTCTTATAATAAATCATCCTCAACAAATATACCTTTGAAAAACATACAATCTGTTATTAATTCCCCGAATACTCACCTTTTCAATTAAGTAGCTCCAGAAAAGAAAGTGCAAAAATGAAATTTTTTAATGACGAATGGAAAAATTTTCTATATTTGCATCCCTTTTCGAAAAAAGGAATAAATAATTATTAACAAATAAAATTAAAACACAATGCTAAAAAGTTATGAAACCGTCTTCATTATGACTCCCGTTTTGTCTGATGAACAGGCAAAGGAGACGGTAAGTAAGTACAAAAAGTTACTTACAGACAATGGATGCAAAATTGTTCACGAAGACCATTGGGGTTTGCGTAAACTGACGTATCCGATTCAGAAAAAAACAACAGGTTTTTATCACGTAATCGAATTTCAAGGCCCTGCAAAATTTATTGCTGACCTTGAAGTGGCTTACAAACGTGATGAGCGTTTACTTCGCTTCCTCACTGTTGCCCTCGACAAACATGCCGTGGCTTACAGTGAATCAAGAAGAAACAAAACAAAACAAGTAGTTGCTTAATCTAATTTAAAAACAGAAAAAATGGCAGAACAAAGATCAGAAATCAGATATCTTGCACCTCCTACAGTGGATGTGAAAAAGAAAAAATATTGTCGCTTCAAAAAAAGCGGTATTAAATATATTGATTACAAAGACCCTAATTATTTATTGAAGTTTATTAATGAGCAAGGTAAAATTTTACCTCGTAGATTAACTGGAACATCAGTAAAATATCAACGTAAAGTTTCTAAAGCTATCAAACGTGCTCGTCACTTAGCTTTATTACCTTATGTTGCCGATTTGATGAAATAGAACACGTTGTTTTATTTTTGATAAAGTCAAAGTAATTAACATTAAAAAAGAAACTAAAAATGGAAGTAATATTAAAACAAGACGTTAAAAACCTTGGATACAAGGATGACGTTGTTAAAGTAAAAGCCGGATACGGAAGAAATTTTTTGATACCGAAAGGAATTGCTGAAATGGCAACCGTTTCTTCAAAAAAAGTATTGACTGAAACCGTAAAACAACGTGCTTTTAAAGAACAAAAAATCAGAACTGCAGCCGAAGCTGCGGCAGGCAAATTGAAAGATTTAGTAGTAAAAGTGGGAGCTAAAGTAGGAGAAACCGGAAAAATATTCGGTTCTGTTACTACTGTTCAATTAGCTGATGCTATCAAAAAAATGGGTTACGATGTGGATAGAAAAAACATCAAGATGAGTGAAGACGCAGTAAAAACCGTTGGAACTTATACTGCTGAGGTTCGTTTTCACAAAGAAGTTACAGGTACTGTTACTTTTGAAGTTGTAGCTGAATAAGCACCGTTTTTAAGAACAAATAAAAAAGGCTTTGCAAGGTTTGCGAAGCCTTTTTTATTTTATCAATATCTTTTCATAAAATAGAAAACACGTGAAAGAACAAAATGATTTAAAGATGATTGCCAAAACCATATTTGGTTTAGAAGAACTCTTGTCGCAGGAACTACAACGTATGGGAGCAAAGGAAGTTGAAATCCACAACCGTGCCGTAAGTTTTGTTGGCGATAAAGGTTTTATGTACAAAGCCAATTTGTGTTTACGCACAGCGTTAAGGGTGTTGGTGCCTTTTCATACATTCAAAGTTGCTGATGAGAAGACTTTATACGATGCTATTCAAGGTGTAAATTGGGAAGATTATATGAATGTTTCCGATACGTTGGCCATCGACACTGTACTCAGTTCCGATTTGTTTACACACTCGCAGTACATTTCTCAAAAAGTAAAAGATGCTATTGTTGACCAGTTTCGTGCCAAACACGGGGAACGACCTTCTGTGGATTTGGACAAACCAACACTTCGAATAAATGTACACATACATAACGATACTTGCACTTTAGCTTTTGACAGTTCAGGAGAGTCTTTGCATAAACGAGGATACCGTGATAAAACAAATTTAGCACCTATCAATGAAGTGTTGGCTGCTGGACTAGTAATGCTCACAGGCTGGGATAAGCGAACCAATTTTATTGACCCAATGTGTGGTTCGGGTACTATTTTGATTGAAGCCGCTTTAATTGCAAATAACATTCCTCCTGGTTATTATCGAGAGGATTATGGTTTCGAACGGTGGGAAAAATTCATGGCTTTTGACGAAGAGCTTTGGAACACCATCTTTGATGCTGCTATCAACAAGATTACAAATCACGAACAAAAAATTATGGGTGGTGAACTTTCACCAAACGTTGCCAAAAAAGCAAAAGAAAATGTAAAGCTAGCACGTGTGGATGACATCGTATCGGTGAAGAATTGCGACATGAAAGATTTTGAGGTGCCTGCAGGAAAAGGAGTAGTGGTGATTAATCCTCCGTATGGCGAACGTATGGATAAAGATAACATCGAGGAACTTTACAAAATGATGGGTGATACATTCAAAAAGAATTTTCAAGGTTATGATTGCTGGATTTTAAGTTCGAATATCGATGCATTGAAAAATGTAGGACTACGCCCATCCCGAAGAATAACTCTATTTAATGGCCCTCTCGAATGTAAATTCTTGAAATACGAAATGTATCAAGGAACAAAGAAAATTCATAAGTTGGACGAGGGATATACAAAACCTACAAAGAATATCGAATAGTACGTTTAATTGTAAAAGGATGAAAAAAATTGCTGTATTTACTTCTGGAGGCGATTCGCCTGGAATGAATGCTTGTTTACGAGCGGTTGTCCGTACCGCTATCTATCACCAGATAGAAGTTGTAGGAATTAAGCATGGGTACGATGGAATGATAAATGATGAATTTGTTGAAATGGATGCAAAGTCGGTGGCGAACATTATTCATCGTGGTGGTACTATCTTGAAAACAGCCAGAAGTAAGGAATTCATGAGTTTGGAAGGTCGTCAAAAAGCCTCTGCCAATTTAATGAAACATCAGGTTGAGGGCATTGTAGCTATTGGCGGTGATGGTACGTTTTGCGGTGCATTGGAGTTAAGTAAAATATGCAACATTCCAATAGTTGGTTGCCCTGGAACCATTGATAACGATTTAATAGGAACCGATTTTACCATTGGATACGATACAGCAATCAACACCGTAATAGAAGCCGTAGACAAAATTCGGGACACAGCCGAAAGCCACGATCGTTTGTTTTTTGTGGAAGTGATGGGTCGGGATGCAGGTTTAATAGCCCTAAGAGGAGGCATAGGTGTTGGTGCCGAGAGCATCATTATTCCAGAAACGAAAACGGATATAGAAGATTTAATCAAACGATTGGAATCGGGTAGAAAAAGTAAATCATCCAAAATAATAATAGTGGCTGAAGGTGATGAAGCTGGAGGAGCTTTCAAAATAGCAGAACAGGTTAAAACGCGATTACCTGAATACGATACTCGAGTGACCGTACTCGGTCATATACAACGTGGAGGGAGCCCTTCTGCTATGGATAGAGTGAACAGCAGCCGAATGGGTTTCGCAGCTGTTGAGGCTTTGATGCAAGGACAACGGAATGTAATGATTGGCATTGTTGACAAAAACATCAACTATACTGCATTCGAAAATGCTACCAAACATATTCAGGAGTTAAATCCCGATTTGATGCGTATGGTAGGTATCTTATCTCTTTAACCATTTTCTAAACATTTCATCATTTTTGCTGTTTTTAATAAAAAAATATACCTCTTGAAACCAATACTAACACTCTTCATTTCGTCCATATTGTTATTAAGTGGATGCTCTTTATTTCGTCCATCGCCTGAGCGATTATTTAAACGCGCTCTCAAAAATGAACCCTTCGATGTTATCATTGTACCTGGTTGTCCTTATGACGGCAAAGACTGGAGTTTGCCGATGAAAGGGAGAGTGATATGGGCATCCTATCTAATCAACAAGGGCATTGCAAAAAATGTGATTTTCTCTGGAGGTTCGGTTTATACCCCTTATGTTGAAGCGAAAATTATGGCTTTGTATGCAGAGCAGCTCGGAGTATCTCCTGACAAGATATTAATTGAAGATAAAGCAGAACATACCACCGAAAATATTTACAACTCTTATTGGATAGCCAAAAGTAAAGGGTTTAAAAAAATAGCGGTAGCCTCCGATCAATTTCAGTCGCGTTTGCTAATGGGATTTACCAATCGAAGATTCAAACTACCTATTACGCATATTCCCTTTTTGGTCGATACGCTTAAAACGATTGATAAAGTACATCCAGTCATTAACCCTCAATCGGCTTATGTTGACAATTTCAAATCGATTGTTGAAACGCAATCCAAATGGCATCGATTCAGAGGAACTCGCGGAAAGAACATTAAATTTCAAGAGGAATAGAAACGCTATTCATTTTGAGTACAGTTTTAAGTGTTAGAACTAGACAATATAATATTGTAAAATCGGAATTCAAAAAGTATTTCAGTCTTTGGTATTTTATGATATAGAAGACTTCGGGGAATTTGTTCGCCAATATAACTATACCTTAAACCCCATTTTTTCTCTAACACGATGTAAGGTGGCACTTGCTATGGTCCTTGCTTTTTTAGCTCCAACTTCTAGTTTAGCTTCTAACTCATTACGATTGTTCATGTAGTAATTATAAGATACTCTCGCATCGTGAAAACGTTCTAAGAGCAAATTTAAGAGTTCGGTCTTAGCATGTCCATATCCATAGCCTCCTTTCAAATAATTGGTCTGCATTTGTTTAGTTTGTTCTTCAGTTGCTATCAGTTTGTAAAGTGCAAACACATTGCAGGTGTCAGGATTTTTAGGGCTCTCGAGAGGTGTGGCATCCGTTACAACACTCATCACTACTTTTTTTAATTCTTTTTCGGGCAGAAATATGTTGATGAAATTATTTAACGATTTACTCATCTTTCTTCCATCAATGCCTGGCACTAGCTTAGTTTCTTCATTCACCTTGCCTTCAGGCACCACAAATACCTCTCCATAATGGTTGTTGAATTTCTCAGCGATGTCTCGAGTCATTTCCAAGTGTTGAAGTTGATCCTTTCCAACCGGTACAAAGTTGGCATCGTACAAAATAATATCAGCGGCCATTAGCACTGGATAAGTAAAAAGTCCTGCATTCACATCCGCCAAGCGCTCCGATTTATCCTTGAAGGAGTGAGCATTCGCGAGCATGGGAAATGGTGTAAAACAATTGAGATACCAGGTAAGTTCGCAAACTTCTGGAACATCACTCTGACGATAAAAAATATTTTTATCCGTATCGAAACCAAACGCTAACCATGCCGCAGCAACCGAATGAGCACTTTCCTTAATAAATGCTGCATCCTTAATAGTAGTAAGCGCATGTAAATCGGCAATAAAAAATAATGAATCGTTTCCTTTTTCTTTTGATAGTTCAATGGCAGGAAGAATGGCTCCCAAAATATTTCCCAAATGAGGAATATTTGTACTCTGAACTCCTGTTAATATTCGCGACATAGTTGACTAAACCTTTATTGTTTTTCGAATCAAAGATAGGATAAATTTAAAAGTGAAAGTTTTCGAACTAAAAACTTGTTTGGTATTCGATAATAATAAGTAATTTAGCATTCCGTTTCTTCAACATTGATATAGATGAAAAAAATTCTTCTGTTATTAGGTATCCTTATCATTGGCTTTACCAATGTTTTCGCTACTCACAATCGTGCAGGAGAAATCACTTATAAGCACATCTCTGGTTTTTTATATGGTATCACAGTAACCACCTATACCAATACTTACAATACTGGTGCCGACCGTTGTGAAGTTTCCGTATTGTTTTGGCATGGTTCTCAGTACATCGATAGTATTGTTTGTCCACGTACCAATGGTCCTAGTTTCGATTGTCCCTCTACACATGATGGGCAGCAAGTGAATTCGATTTTAGGTTCAAATCAATACCCGAATACCAAGTACAATCGGTACTATGGTGAATTCACCTTTCCTGGTGCTGGTACATTTCAAATGACCATGGACGATCCTAATAGAAATGCAGGAACTTGTAATATTAATGGTGGCAGTAGTTCTGACCAGATAGCTTTTTCATTGATTTCAGAAGTTGTTCTCAATCCATTTCTTGGTGATAATGATTCCCCTGTTTTGCTTAACTTGCCATTAGATCAGGCTTGTGTTGGTGTTTGTTTTACTCATAACCCAGGAGCTTATGATGCGAATGGAGATAGTTTGTCCTATAGTCTTGTGCCTTGTGCCGATACACGTGGTACTCCTATTTCCACTTGGGTTTATCCGCCTAATATGTCGGCTAATGATATGGATGTGCGCAGAGGTGATTTGGTATGGTGCGCTCCTAATCAGGTGTGCAATTATAATATTGCTATCAAAATAAAACAGTATAGAAGGCTTTCGGGTTCCACAATACGATTTTACATAGGATACGTCATTCGAGATATGCAGATAGAGGTGCAAAGCTGTGCGAATAATCCTCCCGTGATAGAACATGTGGACGATACTTGTATTGTGGCCAATACTCATCTTCAATTTTTAGTCACTGCCACGGATGTTGAGTTTAATGTCGTCACGTTGGAAGGAAATGGTGGTCCATTTCACATTACACCTACTGCTACATTTAGTTCTTCGCCAACGTATTCAACTGTTTCAGGTGCATTTAATTGGACACCGAATTGTGCTGAGGTGCAATTGTTGCCTTATCTTGTTACCTTTAAAGCAACGGATAGCAATCCGAATACACCACTTGTTGATTATAAATCAGTATTTATTCGGGTGATAGCACCAGCACCAACTGGAGTTACTGCTACGCCAAGTGGCTCAAGTATTATTGTTGATTGGAATGATGCAGCTTGTCACGACAGTGTTGGGGTGAACCCTCTAGTAGGATACCATATTTACCGAAGCAACAATTGTATTCCTTTCTTTCACAGTGTTTGCGAAACAGGTTTGCCAGCTTCTGCAGGATATACATTGATTTCCAGTACAGGTCCGAATACCACCATCTTCACTGACAATAACAATGGTCAAGGATTGATAAGTGGTATTAGTTATTCCTATATTATTGTAGCCTATTATTCCGATGGTTCACAAAGCTATGCTTCCGACAATGCTTGTGTATCACTCGTACGTGATGTTCCAATCATCACCAATGTAAGTGTGTTGAGTACAGGTACCAACGATTCGATTTGGGTTCATTGGATAAAACCATTGGCAGGAGCACCTAATTTGGATACCATAGTATATCCTCCTCCTTACGAATATAGATTGATGCGTTCACCAGGAATCACAGGTAGTCTAAGTTTTTCGCAGGTTGCAAGTTATATTTATCCATTGCAATATTCTCAACTCACCGATACAGGTTTTGTGGATTCGGGAATAAACACGCTTGACTCGGGATATACCTATCGAATCGATTTTTATTCCAACGCTACATTGGTAGGTTCTACCAATTCAGCATCTTCTGTATTTCTTAGTTCAACACCTGCGGGTAATCAAATCACTTTATCATGGCAAGCTATTGTTCCTTGGGTCAATTATAAATATTATATCTACAAACCAAATCCACATGGTACGCAGAACTTTGTACTGTATGATAGCACAAACACGACTACCTACGTTGATACGAATGTGGTGAATGGCCAAGTGTTCTGTTATAAAATCAGAACAGTGGGACAATTCAACGACCCTCTTATTCCTCGACCATTATATAATATGTCGCAAATAAGGTGCGAAACTCCGATTGACATTGTGCCGCCTTGTCAACCAAACTTTATGGTTGAGAACGATTGTGGTATTTTTCAGAATGTAGTATCGTGGACCAATCCAAACACGTATTGTTGTCATGATGCAGTGGGCTATAACGTATATTTTGCACCAACCACGGATGAGACCTTGGTCTTGATTTACACTACAAATGATGTGTTTGTAACCAGTTTCACGCATCAGTATTTATTCGAAGGGGTGCAATCAACAGCAGGTTGTTATGCTGTCACCGCATTCGATTCAGTAGGTAACGAAAGTGTGATTGTTACTAAAACCTGTGTAGACAATTGTCCTGAATACGAATTGCCAAATGTGTTTACCCCTAATGGCGACAACATTAACGATTTGGTGACTCCATTGCCTGGCTATCGTTACGTGAAGGATATTGAAATAAGAATATACGACCGTTGGGGATTACTCATGTTCGAAACGAACGACAAAGATATTTTATGGGATGGAAAAAACTCAAGTACTAAGATGATGTGCCCTGATGGGGTTTATTTCTACGTATGTACTGTGAACGAAATACACGTGGACGGTATTATTCCACGAGAGTTAAAAGGATTTATACAGCTACTAAAAGAACCATCGGGAGCTGCAAGATAATAAGCATATGTTTTCAGGAATTATTGAAGGAATAGGTGAGGTAGTGGCCTTACAAAAAGAACAAAGCAATCTTCACCTATCAGTGAAATGTGATTTTATTCACGAGTTGAAAGTTGATCAAAGCATCGCCCACAATGGAGTTTGCCTTACCGTGGTATCCATCAGCGGTAATAGCTACACGGTTACAGCCATCAACGAGACGTTACAGAAATCAAACCTTGGAGGGTTGGAAGTTGGCAGTAAGGTGAACTTGGAGCGTTGCATGAAACTTGGCGACCGCCTAGATGGCCACATTGTGCAAGGCCATGTAGACCAAACCGCAACTTGTACTCATGTGTCGGAAACGAATGGAAGCTGGATGTTTACTTTCGATTATGATGCATCAAACGGAAACATTACGGTGGAGAAAGGTAGCGTTACGGTGAATGGTGTAAGTTTAACGGTGGTCAATTCTTTGCAACATTCGTTCTCGGTATGCATTATTCCTTATACCTATCATCATACCAATTTCCATACTTTTAAGGTAGGAACAAAAGTGAATTTGGAGTTTGATATACTTGGTA
The DNA here is from genome assembly GCA_903911435.1 of uncultured Bacteroidota bacterium. Classification (GTDB taxonomy): domain Bacteria; phylum Bacteroidota; class Bacteroidia; order 2-12-FULL-35-15; family 2-12-FULL-35-15; genus 2-12-FULL-35-15. The sequence continues at coordinate 2,495 of CAIWDF010000269.1, read as the reverse complement.
AGTACATCAGCAAACTGATGAATAGATAACCGTTCGAAAAAAGTTTCGTTTACTTAAAACACTTTACTCGCTACTCTGCGAGTAACTTCGGAAGTGCCCATGGTGTAAAAGTGCAAACAAGGTACCTTGGCTTGTATCAATTCTTTCGATTGCTGAATGCACCATTCAATACCTACTTCTTTTGCTTGTTCATCTGTTTTACATTTTTCAATTTGTTCCAACAAAGGTTGTGGAATGTCAATCTTAAATATTTTAGATAAAGTAGTAGCTTGTTTTTTGGAGGTCATTATTTTCAAACCGGGGAGAATAGGAACGTTGATGTCCATCTCGCGGCATTTGTTTACAAAAGAAAAATATTGTTGATTATCAAAAAACATTTGGGTGACGATGTATTCAGCACCAGCAGCTATTTTAGCTTTCAGGTGTTTCATATCCGAAATCATATTAGGAGCTTCGAAATGTTTTTCGGGATAACCAGCCACTCCAATGCAGAAATTGGTAGGAGCTACATCGGCCAAATCGTTTTCCATGTATCGTCCATTGTTCATTTGTTTGATCTGGTTCACAAGGTCGATGGCATAATGATGTCCGTTGGGTTCAGGAACAAATTCGGGTTCGCTCTTTATCGAATCGCCACGCAAAGCAAGTACGTTGTCGATACCTAGGAATTGCAAATCGATTAGAGCATTCTCGGTTTCCTCGCGAGTGAAGCCTCCGCAGATGATGTGCGGCACGGTGTCGATATGATATTTGTTGATGATGGCTGCGCAAATACCCACTGTTCCTGGTCGTTTGCGGATGCTTACTTTTTCCAAGTATCCTCCTTCACGTTTTTTGTAGAGGTATTCTTCGCGATGATAAGTAACATCAACAAAGGAAGGTTTGAATTCCATCAACGGGTCGATACCATCGAATATCGATTGTATGCTCTTCCCTTTTAAAGGAGGAAGAATTTCCATAGAGAATAAGGTTGACTTTGCTCGGTTGATGTGTTCTATTACTTTCATTGGTTTGGATTAAGGTCGCAAAAGTAAGCATTATCCAAATTGAAAAGAGAACTCACCCAAAAATACTAAGTTAATGGTAGTTAATTTTCGAAATCCTTCATATCAAGCGGATGATTCGGGCTGAGGCGTTTCACGGTTTCCCATGCTAATGAACCATTCACACTGTCTTTGTTCAAATAACAATGACCTCCCAAGTTGTACCATGCTTCCACATTGTCGTAATTAAGTTGTGTTGCTTTCTTAAAACAATTGATGGCTTCGCCTCGGTCACCATGCTCGCTAAATCCATTGCCCTGTTTGTTGAACACGTTACTCAGAAACTCAACCCAATACTTTGCTTGTGGGTCGTTGGGGATGAGGCGATAGGTTTTGGTCCAGTAATCTGCTGTTTTGTAATAATCTTGCAATCCGAAATAAGCCGAACCTAGCTCCATGGTAGCAATCGGGTTGTCGGGATAGATTTGAATGCAACGCTCGCCATAGTAAGCTGCTTTTCTGAAGTAGTCTTTTTTTAAGTCGATATTAGTTTCTTTATTTGCTTTTAAAATATAGAGTTCTGTTGCATATTGATTGGTGCGTTCGCTATTGGGTGCTGTGGCCACATCAGTAAGGTTGAGGGTTTCGTTGTTTTCCCACACTAGGTTGCGCACCACTGTTTTTATAGAAAACAATATAACCACCACGGCAAGTAAAGCTGTGGAAAGGAGTTGTGATTTTTGTTCGAAGTGCAAATAAAGCGAAGCGATGATGATGCAAAAAGCAAGTGAGGGCTGAAACAGAAACCGCTCAGATAGCGGTGTGCCCACATCAACAAGAAAATTGCTGAACAAAGAAATGGTAACGAAATAATAAAAGATACTGAACGAGTAGATGGATTTCGATTTGAATTTCATCAAACCATAAATCAACAAGGCCACGATGACAACCAACGATACCACGAATTCGACTGAGGCCAAGGAGATATACGGTATTTGATTAAAGCCATAATCCCACGAGAGGGGATGTGGGAAAAACAACAAGCCGATGTACTTCAACAGAATAAACGTTTTGGTGGCAAAGGCCTGAGATGCTGTTGCCCACATGAATGGCGAATTGAGCACGATGAGCGGTGTGGTGTCGTGAGCATTGCGCGTTGCAAAATAACGAATGGTAAGAAACAAAACCGACACCAACACCAATGGAAGGGCATAAAGCAACGATTGTTTGACGGTTCGGTTGTAAAAATAATACATCACCAGAGGCACCACTGCTACAAAAGTGATGGCGCTTTCGCGCGTAAGCAAGGCAACGAAAAAACAAAGCAAGGCGAGCGAAAGCTGCACATAACTTTGCTTTAAACTATATTGAATAAAAAACTTGAGCGAAAGCACTACAAACAGAAAGGTAATCAACTCATCGCGACTTTTTACGTTGGCTATCACTTCGGTGTGGATGGGGTGAGCTACATATATCAAACAGGTGACAAAAGCCAAATACTCGTGCTGATGC
>CAIWDF010000268.1 GCA_903911435.1 uncultured Bacteroidota bacterium | reverse complement strand
GACAATACAATTTTTATCAAAACATTACTTAATTCTAATAATTATTTAAATAATGAATATAGAAAACACAAAAGCTCAAATGAAAAAAGGAGTACTTGAGTTTTGCATTTTATCAGTTCTTTCGAGTGGAGATCAATATCCATCAGAAATAATTGAAAAACTAAAATCGTCAAAACTCATTGTGGTAGAAGGTACACTTTACCCCTTATTGATGCGACTTAAAAATGATGGTTTATTAACTTATCGTTGGGAAGAATCACTATCGGGTCCTCCACGCAAGTACTATAAGTTAACACCTATCGGGAAACAGTATTTAAAAGAACTAAAATCAACCTGGTCGGAACTAGTTGAATCAGTTGAGAAAATAGTTGAGAAAAAATAAATCAAGAAATAATAAAGTAGAAACAAATTAGATTAACAATAAAACCTAAATAAAATGAACCGTACAATAACAATGAATTTAAATGGCATCATTTTTCATATTGAAGAAGATGCTTACGAAAAGCTCAACAAATATTTGAGTACCATTAAAGGATATTTCAAAGATTCGGAAGGGCGTGACGAAATTATGAGTGATATTGAAGCTCGTATTGCAGAAATGTTATCGGAAAAGGTAAGTAACACCAAACAAGCAGTATTGCTTGTTGATGTTGAAAGCGTCATTGCAGTAATGGGGAAACCCGAGGACTTTGCTGATGAAGCGGAAAGAAAAGAAAATTCAAATTCACAAAATTCTTCAACGGAAGAAAACAGGACTTCTTATCCATACAGCAAAAGAAGACGTGTATTCAGAGATACGGATGATAAAGTGTTAGGGGGGGTTTGTGCTGGGGTAGGAAACTATTTCGATTTCGACCCTTTGTGGTTAAGAGCTGCTTTTGCTATTAGTTTTTTTGCCTTTGGTTCGGGGTTATTACTCTACATCATACTTTGGATAATCATTCCTGCAGCTAAAACAACTGCGGAGAAGCTTGAAATGCGAGGAGAGAAAGTTGACGTAAATAATATTGGTAAAGCTGTGAATGAAGAGTTTGAAGACTTCAAAAAAAGAATGAAAGATTTCGGGAATGAAGTAAACTCAAAAGAAAACAAAGAACGAATTAAAACAACAGCTCAAAAAGGAGCAGAATTTGTGGGCGATGTTTTTCACAACATGATTCATGTTTTTGGAAAAATTGTTGCATTTTTTCTTCTATTCATTGGAATTGCTTTAATGGTAGGATTGCTTGCAACTATATTTGGAAGTGGTACTATATCGGTATTCAACAGTTCTACAAGTAATATACACTTTTCATTGTACGAATTCTGTTCGGCCATATTACCTTCTGACTTGCCAATATCGCTTGTGGTAACTGGATTAATGTTATTCATCGGTGTGCCATTAATTGCGATGATTTACTCAGGGGTGAAACATTTATTCAACATCAAACAAAAGAATAAAATTGTAAAATATGTATTCAATACATTTTGGATGATTGGTCTTGGATTGGTGATATACATTGGAATATTGATAGGAAGCGATTTTACAGAAGAAGCAACTGTGAAACAAAAGATTGATATCAATCAACCAAAGAGCGAGGTGCTGTACCTTGACCTGAAACCATTGGCTGATGATGATTTGGACTTCTCATTCAATCATAGACATCGCAACATTCGTTTTGGTGATTGGGTAATGTTATCGAGAGATGAAAATCAATTCCGATTGGGATACCCAAGTTTAAATATTATTCCTTGCGAATGCGATAGTTTTCAGTTAGCTGTTTTAAAAAATTCAAATGGCTTGAATAAAAAAGAAGCTACTTACAAAGCTAAAAGTATTGAATATAATATAACACAGAGCGACTCCACTTTAGTATTCAATAATTATTTTGACATAAAACCAAATGATAAACTAAGAGGACAAGAAGTGAAATTGATTCTCAAAGTTCCGGTAGGGAAAACAATTTTCTTGAGTAAACGAATGGAAAAAATTATTTTCAATATCGATAATGTGAATGATGCATTGGATAATGATATGGTAAATAGAAGGTGGAAGATGACCAAACAAGGTCTTGAATGTGTTGATTGCAATGGCTTAGACAATGTAAAAGCAAAAATCAATTAAGATTATTTGAAAAACAATAAAAATATTTTCATCGAGTTGTAACTTTTTATAATTGCTTTTCGTCTGACCAATAAACAATCTAAAAAACATAAACAAAATGAAAAGATTAATTGTATTAATGATGGCCTTGTTAGTTGGAACAACTGTAACAATGGCTAAAGAACCAAAAACAATTCAAGAAGTAATAAGCAGTCAACTAAAAGTTCCGGCTGAATTACTAACCGAAAACTTTGAGAAAGTAAGTATCGACTTCAAGATGAAAACAAATGGAGAAGTGGAACTAGTAAAGGTGCATTCGATGAACAAGGAACTGAGAAAAGAGATTACTGAACACTTTTGTGATATTGATTTCTCCAATGCAGAGAAACTTTCGGAAGGAAACTACACAATTAATGTTTTTTTCAAAGTACTGTAACTTTATCATAACCTTGTTCGTCATACCTTCGAATAAAATTAATTAGTTCTTTCCAAGGGGTTCAACCATTTCGTGCAAAAGAAAAAAGAGGGGAATAAGTTTGTAGCATTTCTTATTCCCCGCCCCTTACCTACTCTACCCAACTACCAAGAAAAACAAAAATTGTAGAATCAACCCAATTCGGATTAATCCGAATTGGGTTTTCTATCCTCTGAATTTCCTTTTTATTAGTACATTTGTATTTATAAAAACAGATTATGAAAAAAACTCTTCTTCTTTTTGTTGCCTTCTTCGTAAGTCAATTTTTATTTTCTCAAGATACCATTCTTAAATATTCAGGTGAATCAATAGTTGCGAAGGTTTTAGAAATAAGTCCACTTGAAATAAAATATAAGAAATTCGATTTTCAAGATGGCCCTACTTATATTGTAAAAAAAGAGGATGTAGACTGGATAAGGTATGCAGGCGGATTGAAAGAACATTTCGAAAGACAGAGTCAACCGAAACCATCCACACAAAATTCGACTGATTATTATGGGGCACCTGCAACTAACAATAAATATGCACCTGATAATAAGATAACAGAATTTGGTTCGAGGTTTAGGTACAACAATGGATTGATAACTGAACGAGAAATGCAAAGCATACTGATGAATACAAGGGACAAACGAATCATGGGATTGATAGAAACATCGAAACAGGCTCATGGTATGCAGTATGTTGGTTTTGTTGCTATCCCTTTGGGCGTTGCAGCCCTTGTTTCACTATCGACTGCCAGTACCGCTACTTATAACTATCAAACAAATTCTTATACCAAGAATCCAAATCAAGAAACCTATCAGGTGCTTGCATTGGTTTGTGGGATGGTGGCCATTGCTTGCCCTATTTATTCAGGCATTTCGAAGCATAGACGCACACAGTGCAACCGAGAAGCCATTAACCTTTACAATCAGAAATATTAATTGAACAAATCAACAAATGAAAATTAAATCGCTACTAGTTCACTTTTCTTTTTTCTGCGCTAGTTCGATGTTTGCGCAAGACACCATTATTAAATTATCGAATGAACGTGTGATTGCTAAAGTGATGGAGATAACGTCCTCAGAAGTAAAATACAAACGCTTCGACATGCCTGATGGACCTAGTTATGTGGAAAGCAAAAACAATTTGAAAGCAATAAAATATGCAAATGGTATGGTTGAAAATTTTGAAACACCAAATGTGCAACCAACTCCCATAGAACCAATACCAAGCGATGAACCTATTGCCAAGGTAGAACTTTCAAGTAAGATATCATATAGTGGTGGTAGGTATATTTATCAAAATCATTTGCTAGATGATGAAGAATTGAATTCGATGTTGATGCAAACAAAAGACAAACGAATCATGGGCCTGTCATCAGAAGCATTGTCGGCCAAAAGAGCTAGTAACATTTGGGTTGGTGTTTTTCCTTTTGCCATTGGAACTACAGTTGCTATACCATATTGGGCTGTGTATGCCATTAATTACAACAACAATTGGGGAGACACTAACAGAAGTGAACGCGACATGCGTGCTGCCCTTGCATTGCTTGGCATTGCTGGCACCATTGCGTGCCCTGTAGCTGGAGGAGCTTTTAAAACGAAGCGAAATAGTTGTAACCGAAGAGCAGTTGAGCTGTATAATGAGAAGTATTAGTTAACATTTGTATATTTAGTTTATCATCACCAGCTGACGTTGCTGGATTTAATTTATGAGAGTAATTTTTTGTGTGGTAGTGTTTTCTGTTTTGCTTACACTCAAATCCTTTTCGCAAGACACCATCCTTTTAGTTAATAACGACAGCCTTTTCGGAACCATCATCGATAACAATGCTGATGAAATTCAATATCAAAAAACAAACAGTGACGATCGTTCGGTGTATATTCAAAAGAAGAGTAACATCAAAGCACTTATTTTTGCGAATGGGCGAAAAGAAGTGTACGAAGTGAAAGAAAAATTGAAACCGAGAAACCCTGAAAACCAAGAAAAGACAAAGGATACAGTAAAAGGGTCATCGTATAAAATAGAAGATTATCACAATAGGTATTTGTACAAAGGGAAATTTAATACCGAACAAGAAATTCAAGCACTGATGATACAAACCAATGATAAAGGGCTTTACAAGCTGGTACAAAAATCGCAACGTGCAAAAATGATTTCGAGGTTTGGCTTTGTTGCAGTTCCTTTGGCTATAGGAGTGGTTTATTCGAAAATGATGTATGCAAAAACTGCTTCCGAAATTAATGCTTCTGCTCAGACAGATGATTTTAAACAATCGCAATTAAATCGATATGCTACTTTTAGTAATCTTTACACGATAGGTGCTATTGGTTTTTCTACATTAGCTATTGTGGCCATTATTAATAGCCATAGCAACACTCGAAAAGCTGTAAAAGTTTTTAATCAACTTTATTAATTACCTCCTTTTCGTTTTACAAATTTTCGAAATAGCTGTTTCAATAAGGTTTTCCTTCCTCTTGTTATATGAAAAACGAGGAAAAATAAGCATCGAGCCAATTCTCCTTTTGAAAACATTTGTTTTATCAACTAAAAACGAAAACCTTTAAGCCAAGATGTCCTATATTATTGGGATACACGAGCAAATAAAATTCTTCGTTTCATCATTTTTCGAATACTTATTTTCATTAAATTTGTAGTCAAATCATCATGCATTTTATGCTTGAATAATTTACTGAATAATACTTTGTTTTTGTAATTCTAGTTTTTCAAAAACAATT
>CAIWDF010000267.1 GCA_903911435.1 uncultured Bacteroidota bacterium | reverse complement strand
TTCTAATTCTGAAACAGAAACTGATGCGCCCAGGTGAATAACATTAGAATGGGTAGTGGTTGCGGTTCGTGTTGGGTTGCACGAAATGTTCCAGGTAACATCCACGCGATAGCGGGCATTGGGGTAACTGGCATAATTGATATCTGTATAACTATTGTTCCCTCCCGGTATGGTTGAACTTATTGGCAGGAAGTTGCCGGTGCCCGTATCGTCACGACTGATGATATAAAAGTTAACGGGATTGGCAGCATTTTCAATGCCATACAACGACCACAATAAATTACCATTACCTAAATATTGTAAATGGATGGTGTTGTGGTAAAGGCTCATAGGGCTGATGGAGCCGCAAGAATCTAACACCGCAATTTTGTATTTATAAGAAGTAACATTGGGATTGGCACCGTAATCGTGAAACTCGCTTAACGAATCATAGGCAACTGAGCCAATATTAGAATACACATTGGTAGTTACTTCGCGGTATATTTTGAAACTATCTACAGCTACAGTCAATCCTGTTTTTTCCCAAACCACCACATTATGATTGGAAAGCGAATCGACAGAAACCATACACAACGGCACATATGCAAAAAGAGGGTCAACACTTACTGTAAGTGTAGGCGAAGTTGCCGTACATCCATTGTTATCGGTTACTGTTAATGAATAATTACCTGCGGGTAAGTTCTGAGTATAATACAGGGAGTCTCCGTTGCTCCATAGATAAGAATAAGGAGAAGTGCCGCCCGAAACATAAGCAGATGCACTACCTGTGGATGTTCCGCAAGTCGTATTTCCGCTGTAGGCATTAAGATATAGGGCAGGAGGGCTGGTGATTACAATGTTTTGAACAAAGGAAAGCACATTATTAGCGTCCATAACCACAAGATGGTAAAGTCCGGTTGATAGTCCGCTGAACAGAGTGGAAGATTGATATGTTACCCCACCGTCTATCGAATATTGATAAGGACCAGTGCCAAATGTAACTCCTGTAACAGTTATGCTTCCTGCGTTATTGCAATTGACAACGGCATAGGAAACTTGATTAAACGAATTACCGCAATTACAAACATGGGTGTGAAGATTGCTCCATGTGTTATTTGGAAGGGAATCCCACTCCGCAGTAACAATAAATTCGGGAGAAGGATTAACCGTTACTCCGGTGGTAACCGATGACTTACGAATTAAAGTATGATTTACTGTCCACCAAAATCCAACACTTCCATCGTAAGGAAATTGGTCGCTCCAGCTTTGACTTGATGCCATAGCGATGTCTCCCATCATTCCGAAAATATCTATATAATTCCAGGTTGTTCCTCCATCAGTTGTTTTTTGCAACGACATAGCATCGTTTCCATTAAAATACATTACGGCATTAATTGCAAAATCCGGACAAAGGAAAGTGTCTGCCAGCGCTTGTAAGCCCAAATCAACGGGGATATTAGTACCTGTGCCCAGAGGGTCGCGTTGGTCGAGCACAATAACCCATGTGCTATGAGGTTGCATAACATGAGTACCGAGGTTAATAACTTTTTGAGGGTTTGATTCGGCTGACGCGGCATCCGAACCATTAGCATATCTCACCATTCGGTAATTATTGTTGAGGGCTATTGCACTGGCCGAAGGGTTATACAATTCAATGGCTTTATTATTGGCAGTGCCTTCTACATATTCCGAAATAAAAATTTCGTTGCATTGTGCTTTTGCGCTCAAGCTGGCAAAGGCGAGCATAATAATTGTCAGTAATTGTTTTTTCATTTGTTTTTTGTTTTTCATTGTTTTTTTCTTGCTTATTTAATCACCATTAATTTTTTCCCGCCACTCATTCCTTTGCTTGTTTGCAGTTGATAATAATAAGTGCCTGCTGCCAAATCGGCATTTGAAATCTGCAAATCTTTAAAGGTTCTATCCACCATAAATCCTTTTACATAATTTCCCATAATATCGTAGAAAGCTATTTTGCCTTGGTTTATGCCTTCGGGTAATTCGTAGTTGATTGTTGTTTTATCATTTGTTGGATTTGGATAGGGATTTGAAATCATTTCTTTACTTCCATCTGAATTATGCACCGGAATGCCAACCGTACCTCCGCACAAATCGCAAGGTAATGTGCCCGGCAAACCATAAACATTATATTTTGATGAAACAGAATCATAAGCCACTAATTTAAAATTCGTCCCGTCATTTATTATTTTTGGATACTTAGCATAGCTGGACTCGAGCTGAAAAAGAATACTTCCGGTTTCGTTTATTACATAAGTACGAGCGACTGGATAATTAGTATTAGTCAAATAAAGCACTTCTACTAACGTATCAGAATTAAAAAGCATGTCGCTCACACTTATGTAATCAAACACACCGCCCCAACCGGCAGGAATAACAAGATTTATCGTTTTCCATAACGAGTGATTTAAATTGTATAATCGGGTTGTATCCCCTATGACACAATATTTATACCCAGAGGAGGATAAATGAATTACTTTCGGCATAGTAGTATAAGAACTTTCCAACGTAATTTGTGCATTAGCTGTAATGGTAGCTATGCTGATTGCTAAAATGGTAATTAGTTTTTTCATTTTTGTTATTATTAAGGTTAGAAATGTAATGGTTGATTGTTTCACTCGTCTGTAAAAATAAGCAATATGTCGGCATTGGAGCATCCTATTTAGTGTTTTTCGTTTAGGTAATCTAAACATTAGCCCGAATAACTAATCCATTAGGTGAAATGATGTTGAAACTTGCTGTGCCGAAACTTCTGAAACATAAAAAAAGCCCCTTGCGGGGCTTTTTACTCTTATTATATGTATTACTTAATTATTGTTCGCCATTGGCGATTAACCAAAAACTAATACACCAATTGGGAAACTTCAACCGCGGCTTTTACAAAGTTTACGAATAGGGGATGAGGGTTGGCCACCGTGCTTTTGTACTCGGGATGAAACTGAACGCCAACAAACCAAGGATGGTTTTTTATCTCCACTATTTCTACCAATCCTCCATCGGGGTTGATACCTGAAGCTATCATGCCTGCTTTATGGAAATCGGTAAGGTATTCGTTGTTGAACTCGTAGCGGTGGCGGTGACGTTCGTTTATTTCTTTTTGCTTGTAAATTTCGAATGCTTTGGTGCCTGCCAATATGTTGCAAGGATATGAACCCAAACGCATGGTTCCTCCTTTTTTGGTTATCATTTTTTGTGTTTCGAGTAAATCAATCACCGGATTGGTGGTGCCTGGGTTCATTTCGGTGGAGTTGGCATCTTTAAATCCAAGTACATTTCTTGCAAATTCGATTACTGCACATTGCATCCCTAAACATACTCCGAAGAAAGGAATATTGTTTTCGCGCACATATTTAATGGC
>CAIWDF010000266.1 GCA_903911435.1 uncultured Bacteroidota bacterium | reverse complement strand
ATTATGTGAGTGTGCTTGTGAGTAATGGTGTTTGTTCTACCACTTTGTACGATACGTTGATAATTATGCCAATCGGAATTAATGAATTAACCACTGGTGCAAATTTCTCTTTTTCACCTAACCCATTCAGCCAAGAGATTCAATTAACTTATGTATTAAACAATTCGAATAAGGTATCCTTAAAAGCTTACGATCCATTAGGACAATTAATACAAACTTTTGTTGAAGAGTCGATGCAAACTCAAGGTAAATACGAATATGTGTTTAAACCTAAAACATCTGGTGTCTACTTTATTCATTGGATGGTTGATGGAGATGAGCGCGTATATAAAATCGTGAAACTTGACTAAGGTTTGAAAAACCCTTATCGCTATGGCCATTTGGCAGTTTGAAGTAATCTAAAGGTTAGTTGTTATTCGAAATCGTCTATTTAAGTTGAGACTTTTATGACTGCACGAATGTCAAAAAAATAAAACCTGAATACTAACCACTTATTGTATCCAATTACTATTGATGTAAAAAACACTAACCATAACCTCCGGGTTATGATTAGTGTTGCGCGCTCTGCTTGATTTAAACCAAATTTCTATTACTCTGGGGTAATTGGTTTCGAAACCACCCAAGCAGAAGTACCTCCTTTGCTTGTGGTGATACGTTTGCGGAAAATAGTTGCCACACCCACCACCATGTCTTTAGCTATTGTTTTTGCTTTGTTGATGGTTGTTGGCAAAGCTATCCAAGTAACACCATCATTAGTTGTATATTGCCACTCATAACTAGCATTTACGTACTTTCCATCTATTTTCGCTGATGCCGATCGTAGAAGGATAATACCTGTTGCTTCCATTTGCTTCACTGCAAAGTCTTTTACCACTCTTGCACTTCGTTGAATCACGACCATCAATGATGCTTCGATAATTGCATTGGCTTTTGCCTGGTTGAGCAGGGCCAATTCGTTAATGTAAGCCAACGCTAGTTTCAAAGTCACTCGCAAATTGGCCTTCGCATTTTTCTTTCTACCTTCCGCTCCTCTCACTCCATTAGTAACATCCGTCATGGCTTTGTCGAGGTTTTCGTTTTCGGTTTTCCATTGATTCAGCCTTGCGAATGCAGGAGAAAAATATCCAAGTGTGTTGTTTTTAAGAGCTTCTTGCATGTCTTCGGAGTGTTTTAGGAAATCAGCTTCGCGAGTGGGCATGCCAAGTTTCGCTTTGATAGTGATAATGCTTAGCGCAAACAAAATCATCAATTGTCGTTCTCGACTTGATGGTAGTTTTAATAAATTGTTCCAATACACTTGCACCTGTGCTTGGGTTTTAATTCGGTCGATCCTCTTTTTTTCTTTTTTAATCAGCCTGCGGTCTTTTGCCGACAGGTGAAGATCTCTTACTGATTCTTTTTTTTCTTTCTTCATTTTTTAAATAAATTAGTTAATAATTAGGTGTATACACTTTTATGGAAGTGTCAAGATTTAGTGATTGTCGGTAATGCATTAACAACATTTAGTTGGTTTTCATTTTACTCAGCGAAAACCAACTTTTTAGTAAAACAAATCGTTGATTATCTCATCATAAACTCATGTTGGAGCATTCTAATATTAGATTAGTGTATTTTAATATTATTTTCCTGAATTTTAATATTAAAATACTGTAATTTAAAATGATATTAGTTGATTTCAATATTAGATTAAGAGAATCTAATCTTAAATTCGGTCAATATTAAATTACATT
>CAIWDF010000265.1 GCA_903911435.1 uncultured Bacteroidota bacterium | reverse complement strand
TAGATGATATTTTGAATTAGATGAGTCGAATATAATTAATTTCGGTGAATATAATTTTAATAATGATTCAATTCGAATAGAAGGATTTTTGGTTATTAATAAATAATCAATTGGTAACTGCGCAACATTTAATTTATCTATTAGTTTATTAGTATTCGATTTCTCAAAACGAATGATTTTTTTGTTGAAAAATTGAAAGCAATTTCCACTTATTGACAAATGATTCGATTGAAAACTATCGTTTATCATCTTAGTTTCATTTAGTCCTAAGTTCCACCAATTGTGTTTTACATGAAAAAGTAATGAACTTTCATTGTGTATAATTGCAGTATCCGAAAGAAAAACATTCGATTTCCCATCAATAAAGTCAATCGCTGATGATTTAGGAATGTTATATACAATGAGTTTTCGTTGATGATATTCTGCATATTGTTCCTGAATCAACGAAACCAAAAGCACAACTAATAAAGAAAGGGAAACCGCAAGATATTTGAATTTTCGACTCATGAAATAATAAATAAAGATTAGAATTACTCCATATATTATCCAAGTTTCAAATATGTTGATGGATATTCCTTGAATTAGAGAATAAGGAAATCTTTCGATTTTTGTTACCGTAAAATTCAAAATCCAAATACAATAGTTGAAGCACAAAGCAACGTACTTAACCAAAAGAGGTACCTTAACAAAAACAAACACCGAAATACCTAGATACATTATTAATGTTGATATTGGAATAACAATGAAGTTGGATAACAAAAAGTAATTTGGAAATTGATGGAAATAATGCAATCCTAATGGGAAAGTTACAAGTTGAGCTGCTAAAGACACAGACATTAGTTCCCATATTTTTTGAAACAACCACCACCAATTTTCAGTATTAATCCATGCATCTATTTTGGGTTGAATAAAAACAATACCGATAACTGCAAGATAAGAAAGTTGAAATCCAACATCCATGATTAAGTATGGATTGTATAACAGGAGGATAAACACAGAAGCCGCTAATGTGTTATAGATATTCGTTTTCCGCTTATAGGCTTTAGCTATAATAATTAAACTCAACATGGCAGCAGAGCGAAGAACAGCGGGTGAAAGACCCGTTAACATTGCATAAAACCATATAAAGAGCAATAAGATGATTGCTTTTAAAATGTTCCCATATTTAAATTTATCAAAGAAAAAAAGTAACCAATTTAACACTACATATATAATGGCTACATGTAAACCAGAAACAGAAAGGACATGTAATGCTCCCGTACTTGCATAAGCCTGAATAATGTCGGCATCAAGTTTGTCGGTATAACCAAGTAAAAGTGCTGCTCCCACAGCAAATTCATTTCCGTTGATATTGTTTTCAGTGAAGATGGTGAGTAGTTTGTGTTGTAAATTATTCGCATACACATAGACAGGATTGCCGCTATTTCGGCCGGTTTTTACCCAATCTCCAGCTTTTAGATAGGCTTGTTGATTAATATTATGGAATGATAAAAATCTTTTGTAATCAAATTCTCCAGGGTTTTGCGGAGGAGGTACATCATGAAAGTTAGCGTTTAAAATTAACTCATCTCCATATCGCAAATGTAAAGAAGCCGAATCCTTGAATAGGTATATCATTGCTTTACCTCTTGTCTGTTTCCATTTGTTCTCGCTTTTTACAGACATTATTTCCATTACAGCCTTTACCGATTTAGGTTTTTCGATAATAGGATCTACCAATTTTGCATAAACAAATTGAGTGCTATCACAGTAATTAGAAAAATGATTTGCAGATAATTTTTCTGTTTTTAAGAGTGTGAATTGATAGGCTGATAAGAACAAAGTTGATTGGAGCAATATCCCGAAAATCCAAGTGTTTTTATAGGAATAAATTAATTTTGGAAGGAATACAATTATTGAAATAATAATTAGTAGCGATGAAATGATAAGGAGTAAATAGGGGATAGGGAGGGGCAAAAAAATAGCAAGGATAACACCTGCAATGAAGGGAATTATCAAACGTATAAGCGGAAATTGTCCCCAAATGTTCAAGAATTAAATCATTTACACCGCTAAATTAAACAAAATTTATTTTCGCAAATAAAATTTGTTGGTGCAAATTAGTATTATTTATAATTACATTTATTCCATAAATAATTTCCGATTGACCAATGCAACTAAAACAGGATGATTTAAAAGATTTTTTGGAAGAAAAATATAATCAATACAATTGTGTTGATTTTATAGAAACCGACCCGATATCTATTCCTCACCGTTTTTCGAAAAAGGAAGACATTGAAATAGCAGGTTTTCTTGCTGCAACTATTGCTTGGGGACAACGAGTAACCATCATTAATAATGCTAATCGACTGATGAGCATGATGGATGAAAGCCCGTACGACTTTTTGATGAATGCCAATGAGAAAGAGTTCATTCGGTTTAATTCGTTTGTGCATCGAACTTTTAATTCGGAGGATACAATGTTCTTTATGAAATCGCTTCAAACGATTTACAAAAAACATGGAGGGCTTGAGTCTGCGTTTACAGCTAGATTAAAGGAGAATAGCAACAACAAATGCGAAGACTCAATACTTAATTTTCGTAATTTATTCTTTTCTATTCCACATCCTCAACGAACAACTAAACATGTTTCGAATCCTTCAGAAAATTCTTCAGCCAAGCGGTTGTGTATGTATTTGAGGTGGATGGTACGAAAAGATAAGCGCAAGGTTGATTTTGGAATATGGAATTCGAAGAACTTTAATTCATCCCATTTGATGTGTCCACTCGATGTGCATTCAGGCAATGTAGCACGCAAGTTAGGTTTGTTAACTCGTACTCAAAACGATTGGAAGGCGGTGGCAGAACTTACCAATAATTTAAAACAATTTGATGCGAACGACCCTGTAAAGTACGATTTCGCGCTGTTTGGACTTGGTGCTTTCGAGAAATTCTAATGTTCTAATCCTCTTCTATTCGGTAATGATGATTTTCTGAATGGAAGATGGTTGTGAACTCGCGTTTGGTATTAGTTTAACGAAATAGATGCCACTCGTTAATGTTCCTCTTTCTAATGAAAATTGCTTTCCATTAATCACTGCACTCATTACTTGTCTTCCTGCGATGTCAGTGATGATTAGCATTTCATTGTTTATTTCATTTTCGAACATGATTCTGCATTGTTTCGAAAAAGGGTTTGGATAGATGAAAAATTTGTTGGCATATTTTGTTTCCAAAATCCCATGTGTCATATCGTTTCTATAGTAGTAATGGATGGTGTCGCTATTTATCCAAGCGGTGCCATTCCATGTTTGGTCGGTGGTGCTGATTACATTATTATCGGCATTATAACCAAAATACGATTGATTTACATTTAACCAGCTACTTCCATCCCAGGTTTGAAAATTAATACTCATCATGTTATTGCTTGCATCGTACGTGAAACTCCCTTGAGAAGCATTGGTTAAAGTGCTTAGCGCACCTACCTGATAAGTCCATGTCAACTGATTATTGTTAGCATCATAGGTATAGATATAATTGCTGTTGTAGTCGTAAGCACTGCCATTCCATGTTTGTGCAAGTTCGGTTAGTTGATTGTTGTTGGCATCATAGGTATTGGTTGTAAGCGAAGAATTAACCCAAGCACTTGCTACCCATACTTGTCCATGTTTTGTCATCCAGTTGTTGTTCGCATCAAAAGTGCTGATGTATTGACTTTGATTTACGAAACTACTTCCATTCCAATTTTGAGTTAAATCTAAGGTCTGATTGATTCCTGAATAGTTATAGGTATGATCAACACTATTGAGCCAACTGGAACCTGTCCAAATTTGTTTCAAGTAATCAATCATGTGGTTGGAACTATTGTATGTGAAGGTGTATTTGGTGATGCTATCCCAATTGGCACCATTCCATGTTTCATCCAATTGTTGAGTTAAAAGGTCAAGCGCATCGTATTGATAAGCGGTGAAAGAAATATTATCCCAAATGGTTCCGGTGCCAGCCTGATTGAGCAAACTGGTTTGATTGTTATGCGAATCGTAAGTATACACATAGTTGTAATTATTGTCCCAAGAAGAACCATTCCAATTCTGACTTTGTTGCGAAGTCATGTTGTTGTTACCGTCATAAGTAAAGGTATTCTGTATAAAATTTACCCACGATGAAACATTCCAATGCTGAGTCAATTGGCCAATAAGGTTATTAGATGCATCGAAGGTATAATTATCGATAGATAAATTTACCCAAGTGGTAGTGTCCAAATATTGGTGCAAAGCTACTGTTCTATTATTGTTGGCATCATAGGTATAAATAATTTTCGAAGGACGATTCCATATTCCATTGATAGTGTCCCAAAGCCAAGTATACGTACTATCAAGTGTTCCCGAAAGCATGTTGCGATATTCTTTTGCTTTCATCGAATGGTATGTTTTGTTTACTAATTCCGCTTTCGATTTACACTTCGAATCGAATAGCGAATGCCATTGTTTCGGTTGAAGGGGTTGTATATTCAGCGATTGAGCCGAAAGACAAAGACCTAATACAAAGACGGAAAGAAGTAGTTTTAATTTCATTTTTTTTCTTGTTAATAGTTGAAGCAAAAATAATAAAAAATTAGTAGCCATAAGATTTAATTGGCAATGTCCGAAAAACCTGTGTAATGAAAGCTACCAGAACATGACGAGTATCACCGCATTTTCTGGCAGGGTTACTTCCATATTTCTTAATAATTATACCTTTGCACCCAAATAAAAATACTGGAATGAAAAACATCTTAGTTATTGGAGCAGGTCGTTCGGCTTCTTCACTCATCAAATATTTATTGGATAATGCTGTTGCTGAAAATTGGAACATAACCGTAGGCGATGTTTCGCTTGAACTGGTGAAACAAAAAACAGGCGAACATGCCCGTGCGCGAGCCATTGCTTTTGACATAAACAATCAAACGCAACGCGAACAGGAGATAAACAAAGCCGATTTGGTGGTATCGATGTTGCCTGCTTTCATGCACCTGCATGTAGCTAAGGATTGTGTTCGATTCAAGAAACACTTGGTTACTGCTTCGTACGTTTCGAAAGAGATGCAAGAATTGCACGAGGAAGCGGTGGCGGCAGGTATTGCTTTGGTGAACGAAAATGGGTTGGACCCCGGTATCGACCATGCTTCGGCAATGAAAGTGATTGACGAAATACATGGCAAAGGAGGTGAGCTTCTTTCGTTTAAATCGTATTGTGGTGGATTGGTAGCTCCCGAAAGCAACGATAATCCGTGGGGATATAAATTCTCGTGGAATCCGCGCAATGTGATTTTGGCTGGACAAGGCACTGCTCAATACATCGAGAACGGAGAATATAAATACATACCCTACAACCGTTTGTTTTCGCAAACTTCGGTAATCGAAATAAAAGGACTTGGTGGTTTTGATGCCTATGCCAATCGCGATTCACTTTCGTATCGTAAGGTATATGGCATCGAATCGATACCAACCATGCTTCGTGGTACCTTGCGTTTTAAGGGCTATTGCAAGGCTTGGAATGTGTTTGTGAAACTTGGAATAACGGACGATACCTATCAATTAGAAGCTTCCGATTCGTTAACCTACCGAACATTTATCGAAGCCTTTTTGCCGGCAGGTAATCAATCGACAAAAGAAAAATTGATTGCTTTTATGGGTAAGGATATGGATTCCGAATCGTTGCAATTGGTGGAATGGACAGGCATTTTGACGGATGAGAAAATAAACATCAAGAAAGCAAGTCCTGCTCAAATACTTCAAGAATTGCTCGAACGCAAATGGCTTTTGAAGCAACACGACAAAGATATGATCGTGATGCAACACCAATTTGAGTATCGAACCAAGAACAATGAAACGAAATCCATCCATTCGTCATTGGTGGTGAAAGGAGAGGACCAAACCTATACGGCTATGGCCAAAACAGTGGGTTTGCCGCTAGCTATTGCCACTAAATTGATACTGAATGGTAAACTTACCGCACGCGGAATAGTGCTGCCAACCATAAAGGAACTTTATCTTCCGCTTTTAGCAGAGCTCGAAACACTTGGCATTAAGTTCGATGAAGAAGAGGTTTAAAGCTCGCATTCTACTTATTTTATTGGAAAAAGAAAGGGGGTGAAAAGAAAGAGCCGCTGGGTAATATACTCAGCGGCTCTTTATGTAGGTAACTTAGGAGCTTATTCCTTCACCAGTTTCTTCCTCACTATTCCTTTCTCCGTTTCCACCTCTACAAAATATACCCCCGCATTCCACGTGCTAATATCTATTGCCTTTTCTTTATTGGCTATTCGCTCTAGCTTTAGCACTTCTTCACCTAATACATTATATATATGTATCGTTTTTAGTTTTTGGTTTGAGGTTAGCATTATTTCATTTGTGGCTGGGTTGGGGCTTATAAGTACTTCTTCATTTGAGTTTGCTACTTCATCCACCTCACTCGGGTCGCAATAAATAACACTTACATCATCTATATAGTAATATGCTGCATTTAAATTTCCATTTTTATTGAGTTTATTTGTAAATGCATCTGAAAAGAAGTTACCAATAAGAATATATTGCTCTCCCCCAAATGCTGTATATTGTCCTGAAATTAGAGTCCAATTAGCTGTATCACTTATAATATTAGTGTCATTTATTTGTGGAGTAAAGTTTAATACACTATCCATCGGCTGGTATATATGAGAATTTGAAAGATATAAGCCGATATTATTAACTGCATATCTTGAAGAATCTGATAAGTTCACATAAAAATTTATGCAATATTTTCTGTTAATAACTAATGTACTATCTAATCTCACCTGAATATATTCTCTGTATGAATAACCAACTGGAAGATAAAATGCCAACCCACCAAAGCCATTTCCATTATGTGGTAATTGATAACCCCAAGAATTAAAAGGTATTCCCGCATTACTACTATTGGCACAGATATTTAATGGGTCTGGGCTTCCATCTGAAGGTGAATCCCAAGGTGGTACTTGATTATAAAAAGATATAAATCCTCCTGTTACCAAACCACAACCACTGGTTACACTATCATAAGCTGCATTAATAACTTCAAAACTACTGTTAGGTACAAGATTAACTTGGGCTCTCAAATAAGAAGCAAATAAAATGAATAATATAGCTGGTAGTCTTTTCATTTTTTCCGCCCTTGTTGGTCTTCTTTTAAAGTAATCAGAAACGATGCCTTTGCTGGTGTTTTTTCACCTGCAAACGAACGACAATTTGTATGCGAAACTTTTTTCATCCACCAAATATACGTCTAAAGTTAGTTTGATAATCGAAAAACGAGAGTTTTAGTTGAATAAGTATCAATAATGAGAGAATGTGTCACACTCTCTTGAGTTTGTGTCACACTCTCTTGAGTT
>CAIWDF010000264.1 GCA_903911435.1 uncultured Bacteroidota bacterium | reverse complement strand
CACTATAACTATAAAGTGCAGCACTATAACTATAAAGTGCAGCACTATAACTATAAAGTGCAGCACTATAACTATAAAGTGCAGCACTATAACTATAAAGTGCAACACTATAACTATAAAGTGCTACAATATATGTTTACACTGCACTTTTTAAAGCCTTAAGAACCCTTAAAACATTAATTTTACAATATAATTTATGGCCAAATAACTAAAAAAAGCCAAACAATTCATAGCAGTAAATAACAATAGCGTAAGGTTTTTTTAATTTCAACTTATTCAGTTGCGCCTAATTTTGCAATTAATAAGATTGGTTCCTCTCCAAATCAACCTTCCGAATTAATTTAAGCTCTTAAGTTACTATTGTTTCTAATCTGTTTTTATATTTAAAATTATCATGAAAAAGAAAATTGTTGTGAGTCTCACGCTCCTCCTTGCTTGTTCTATTATTTTTAGTAGTTATTACCAAGGAGTAGGTATAGCATTTGGTCTAGATTGTACCGGAGCTGAAACTGCTTTAAACAATCCAATGGGGTGTGATATCACTGGAGGGTGTCATGAACACAATCCAAGTCAAACTTGGATAACGGTTAATATCGAATTAGATTCAGCGGGAATACCCACAACTCATTACGTTGGTGGGATGGCATATACGGTAAAACTAATTGGGATTAATACAACCAACGATTCTCTTCCTTATTTTGGATTTCAAATTACATCTATGGTAGGTGATACAGCCCCGGCTAACCCTATCAATGCTGGAACATGGAACACGCCATTCCCATTTGGTTCACATTACACTCAACCACAACCGGGCAATTTCAATTTAGGTTTGATGGAACAAAATCCACCACCACCTGTGACAACGGGCAATGGTAAGTTGGGTTCAACATACGAGATCCAATTTAATTGGACAGCACCTCCAACAGGTACTGGTACAATTTCTTTTTGGGGTGTGATTAATGCGGTTAATAGTAATATAGCGACAAGTGGAGATAATTATTCTAACAGTCATCTTACCGTTTACGAAATGAACCCAAGTGTTGGTTTGAATACAAATCTATCAGTGGTCAATGGTTCTATTGAAATTTATCCTAATCCTGTTAAAGAACATTTTAATTTGATGTATCAACTTACGGCACCTGCTCTAGTTGGCATCAATATTTATGATACTCAAGGAATATTGGTTTATCCAGTTATCAATAAAATATTAAGTCCGGGCAAACAAACGCAGTTTATTGATATTACATCTCTAAAAGCTGGAACCTACATAGTGATTGTTAATATTGATGGGAAATATTATTCAAAAAAATTGTTGGTTGAATAATTCAGAAAAATTATTTATTCAGTATTTGACAAAAATTTTTTATACCAATGTCCTGAGTCCTTTATCAATCTTTTCTGAGTTTTGAAATCGATGTAAACCAAACCAAAACGCTGCCGATACCCCTCTGCCCATTCGAAATTGTCGGTTAACGACCATACAAAATACCCAGACAACTTGCTTTCTTCTCGAATGGCTTTTTGAACTTGTTCTAAATATGATTTTAAAAATAAAGTTCTATCTTTATCATGAACAGAATTGTTCGTTATTTCATCTGGAAACGAAGCTCCATTCTCGGTGATGATGATTTTTTTAATTTGTGAATAAGCTCCGAATTTCTTTACCATTTCGTAAATCGCTTCAGGATATACTTCCCAATCCATCAATGTATGGTAAACTTTTCGCTTATCAGCCGGAATAATTTTTGCATTTAAATACGGAATCAGATACGTATGTGTAACCACCTCTCTGGTGTAATTCTGAATTCCTATAAAATCAAATTCGGCTTTCATCAATTCATCATCACCTTCAAGAATAAATTTTTGTACCTTTTTGAGAAAAGGAAGAGCTTTTAATGGGTAACCTAATCCAAGTGAAGGTTCCAGAAAGGTTCTATTCAACAGAGCATCAATTTTAGCAGCTGCATGTTTGTCTTTTGCCGAATTAGAGTTTGGAGTGATGAAGGAACAAGAAAATGTGGTACCAACTTGAGCTTCAGGTTGAATATTTTTGATTGTTTTCAAACCAATAGCTTGGCACAATACTGCATTGTGCATGGATGATAAAAAATTACTTAGCCCTCTTTTTCCAGGCGCATGAACTCCTAAAAAATACCCTGCCCCTGTGAATACCATTGGTTCATTAAGCACCATCCAATACTTCACTTTTGATTTGAATGAACGAACACATAACTCAACATATTCTTTGAACCAATTAAGTATTTCCCTGTTTGTCCATCCTCCTTTTTCTTCTAAAGCCAAAGGTAAATCCCAATGATAAAGTGTCACCCACGGTTCTATTCCTAATTCAATACAATAATCAATTACACGATGATAAAAGTCCAAGCCTGCCTGGTTAAGATTCCCTTTTCCTTCAGGTATAATCCTCGACCATGAGAATGAAAATCTAAAATTGGGAATTCCCAATTCTTTTACAAGTTGTATATCTTCTTTGTAATTAGCATAAAAATTACATGCGTTTTCAGGAGAGTCATTCTGATAAATTTTACCTTTTCGTTTTGAAAACTCATCCCAAATCGAAGCTCCTTTCCCATCAATGGAAGAAGCCCCTTCTGTTTGTAGAGCTGATGAGGAAACGCCCCAAACAAATTCATTACCGAACTCAGATTTTTTTAAAACATTTGGAGTGATTTCTTGTTCAGATTCTTCGTTCATATTTATTGAAACAAATTGTAATGAGACGATTCATAATCAGTTTCAATATTTTTTTGTCCTGCATGATTTTTAATTATTGTATCTATTATCTTTTCTGTGATATCAGGATAATTAACTTGTACAATTTTTTTCTCAGTCAACCATTCCGAAATCTTATCAATATGATTTTTATTGAGTTTTTTCATTACTTTCACTCCCATGCTTTTCAACATCGCAGCATTGCATTGTTGCTCATATTGCTTTTTCATCGGAATAACCATTAATTTTTTCTTCAAGAATAATGCTTCACTCGTTGTACCAAACCCGGCATTACACAATATTCCTTCTGCCGATGCCATGCTTTCCAAAAACAAATCCTTATTGATGGGCATAATAGATATATTTTTTACTTTATATTTCTTTGAACTATGTTTAGAAAACACCTGCCACTTGATATAATTGAATTTCTTTAGATGCTTAATTATTCTTTCGTCATCGTATGATGGCAGATAAACCGTATAGTGCCCATCATTAGTTGGTTTTAAATCTCTCACTTCTTTTCTTATGATAGGAGTATAAATATTTTTGTCTAAACTCTTGAAATGATATCCATAATTATAGGTTGTAGGAGCATAGTTTTGTAGTACTATCCTTCCAATCAAATCACTTTTCTTGGGTAATGGTGCTAAAGGATGCAAAGTGGCTACTTGGTTACTCAAACTAATACATGGTTTCTTAGCTTTTATGGCAGCCCAACAAGATACAGGTTCAAAATCGCTGATGATTAAATCATACTTTTTTACATCTAGGGATTTTATCTCTTTTAGAAGGTTCATGGAATTCATTTTCCAATATGTTCTCCAAACGTCAACACCACCTTGCTTTCCGAATATGAATGAAAGCCCATTGAATTTATATTTCACTTTAAATGGCAACTCAATGTCAGACTGAATTCCACTTACCAAAATATCAACTTCTCCCTTTTTTTGTAAATAAGGAATAATTTCAATAGCTCTTGTTATGTGCCCATTACCGGTTCCTTGCACTGCGTATAGTATCTTCATTTTTTGAATTTTATTTCCTTTGTTGTTGTTAATATTTTAAATTCACCTAGCATTTGATTAAAAATTTCATCATCGCTCATCATTACTAATTCGTCTTCCATCTCCATCTCTTCTTTTTCAAAGTCGTCATCGTTGTAATGGTACATTTCCCATTTCCCTTCCTTATATTCTAGAGCGGTCAAATTCTCAATCCAATCGCCTGAATTTAGATATTCAACTTGACCTTTTTCTGTTTTGATTGTTTTCATTTCCGGATGATGTATATGACCGCACAACACATAATCATAACCGTTATCAATAGCTATATCAGCAGTTATTTTTTCGAAATCATTAATGAATTTTACTGCTTGCTTAACACTATTCTTTATTGTTTTTGATAAGGATATTTTACCTCTTCCTAGTTTTACGGATACCCAATTGCAAAATGTGTTGATATGGATCAATAAGTCATAACCATGCGATCCCAATCTGGTAAGCCATTTCGAATGTTTCATGGTAACATCAAAAACATCACCATGAAAAATCCATGTTTTCTTTCCATCCAAATCAAGTAACAATTTATTTTCTATAGTTAATGATCCCATTCTGAAACCAGAAAATTTCCTTAACATTTCATCATGATTACCTGTGATGTAATATATTTTCACACCTTTGCTTACCCATTTAATAAGTTTATGTATAATTCGCATATGCGATTTAGGCCAATATCGCTTACTGAATTGCCACATATCGATTATATCACCATTTAGTACTACCATTTTAGGTTTAACACTTTTCATGTAATTCAATAATTCCTTGCTTCTACATCCATAGGTTCCTAGGTGAACATCTGATATTACAAGAATGTCGATCGATCTTTTTTTCTTTTTTGTTTTTGTTTCCATTATAGTTTATCCATTATTTAAATACAGAATAAAATCCTGAGAATTGAAATAGTAGGTGATAGCCTACTGTATTATTTTTTGAGAATATTGAGGATTCTTGCTTACTCCACCTTACGAATACTAATAATAGTAAAAGACTTAGTGTTGATTTAATGAACGCTTTTCGCGTTATGTTAGTTGTAGCTGTATTCAATCAATTTGTTTGATGCAAAAAAAATCGAGGTCTAAAAAGAAATCATTAATTTATTATGAAGTTTTCATTATCAGTTTCAGTGATGTATGATAATTTCATTTCTCGATCAATGGTTTATATTAATAAATAGGGGAATTAATAATATTATTTAAATCATATTATTGATTAGTAAAAAGCGAAAGGTACTTTGTGGTCTTCAATATATTCTTAACAAGAATTTCACATTATAAAAATATTCTAGTGTATTTTGATCTATACATTTGCCAAATATGTTAGAACAACCTACTAAATTACTACTGATTGATGATGAACCTGATATTTTGGAGTTTCTTTCTTACAATTTCAGAAAGAGAAACTTTGAAGTTATTACAGGTCACAACGGACTAGATGGCCTTGGAAAGGCGATTGAAAACAATCCCGATATAATAATTACTGATATTTTAATGCCTAATATGGATGGAATTGAGTTCTGTAAGGAAATTAGAAAGCTAAGTAATTTTAACAAAACACCCATCATTTACCTTACTGCGCTTAATGATGATTATAAAGTGCTTTACGCAATGTCGACAGGTGCAAATCAATATGTCTCGAAACCGATTTCATTTGAGTATTTGTATCTCATTGTGAATCGTGTTTTACAAGAGTCCAAGCAAAATCAAGAACTAAAATCTTCTCAATCTTAATTCATTTTAATTAACTAGGAAATAAGTCTTCTTAGATTGGACTATAGGTTTTTTCATTTGAAAGGAGACCATTCTCGTCCCACATTTTCCATGTTCCTGTTTTTTCGCCCACAGCATAGTGCATTTCGCATCTTTTTATTCCGTTGAAATCCCAAATGGTCCATGTTCCATCTTTTTTCCCATTTAGATAGAAAGCTACTGCGGTTTTATTACCCTTTTCATCAAATCTGTTCCATTCTCCATTTTTTTCATTGTCAAAAAAGGAGCCTGTCTCGCTAACAGAGCCGTTATCATAAAAGTAGGTAACTTTTCCGATTGCCTTGCCATCAACAATGGTAAGGTCAAATGTTTTTATCTTTTTATTATTATAATTGGTATAAACTCCAGAGTACAATTTACCAGTATTTGAGTAGTATAATCCATCTTTATTGGTAACATCTTGTGCTCTTAAACACATTGTAAACACTATGAATACAACAGTTAATGTGGTTAATTTTCTCATGATTTCTTAGTTTTTATATTAACTAGTTTGATTAAAGAAACGTTATTTTAATCTTTTGTTAATACAAAATTACACAAGCCTATGTAAACTTAATATTATGTTTACATTGAACCCAGTGAAGTGTAACGCAATTGTTTTTACAAATGCCCTGAATCTACTGCTAGTATTGAAAAATAGCTATTTTATGATTGTTGTCACTTATTTAGAGGAAAGCTCTAATTCTATGGTGTTGTAGGAAAAAGGATAGATTTGTACAACCTTGTCTAAATATGAAATGTACTTTATGGTAATTTCTTTTGTGTTGGTAGCAATGATGGTGGTAAATTTCCCTTCTAAGTCAGAATAAATTGTTTTATCGCCAATCTTGATTTCTGCTCCAACGATTTCATCACCGCTGCTCTTATCTATCACTCTACCATTGACCATTACGGAGGATGTAGAACTATTTTCAGTCGGATTGCCCGCTTGTATAAACAGTGAACTGAACAAAATGATATTTATTAATACAAGTCTTTTCATGTGATTTTTACTTACAACAAAGTTATTCGTAACACGTTTTATATATGCGTTCTAAACTTTATTGTTTTGTGAATAAAACGTTATCAATATGTATCCGACAATAACATTTATTATTCAATGAAATCAGCCACCAAAGTTTCTATCGAAATCTAAAATTAGCTTTGGGCAAAAGTGCTGGATGTGATTTCTAATGAAAAACAGTTGGAAGGAAATTATAACTATCTGTTTTCTGCTCCTCAGTCTGGAATTTACTTCGTAAAACTTCAAACTCAGGACGGAATGTTTGTGAATACAATAGTGTACGCATGATAGAAAAAGTCTTATATAATGCTTTTAATTTATTCATCGGACTACCCTTTATTTCTTTCGAACGTTTATTCAAGTCCAGATAAATGTTAATAATTGAATCCGTCATTTTTTCGAAAAAGGTAGTAACCTCAATTATTTTTCCGAAAACAAGGATACCTCCTATTGGAGATAGTTATATTTCAGAAAGGATTACAAAGTATTGTATTTTTCTATATTTTACTTTTGTGTTTGTAAAATCTGAATTAGTTAATGACTTCCAAAGACTCTTTCAGTTTCAGCAAAACATCAATATCTTTGTAAATGGAGTTCGATATTTGGTCGGTGGACTCCACCACCTTTAAAGCCCTCGAATGTCGAGGGCTTTTTTTTGTTCCATTTTGTAGTTTCAAAAAATATTTTTTAATTTTGTGCTGTATTATTTTTGGTAGTACACGTTAAGCATCCCCATGTTCATTGTTTCAGTAAAATTTTAGCGAATAAAATTTTGCTATTTCTAAATATAAATTCATCATCGCTGTTGAATTTTGATGGATAGTTTCCTCATTCTTCTTCCATCACCATGCAATGCGGTGAACTTGTTTAACTCAGTTTTCGGAGTCTGAAATTATACGCATAGGCTCAGGAAACTTTAAAACCAAAGGCCATGTCGTATAATCCACATTGTTACAATACCGATGTGTTGGAAAAGATAGCGTTTCCAACCAAAGAAGGTTTCGTGTTTGTGTCGAAACCCATGATTAATTATTGCCAAGCCGATGATAAATACACGCATATTTGTATGCTCGATAAGTCGGACCATGTCATCATCCGCTCGCTCGAAAAGGTGATGGAGATAATTAATGCTTCTACCTTTGTTCGTATTCACCGTTCGTACGTGGTGAATGCCAACCAATGTGCTAACTACCTTGCTGCTACCAACGAACTGATTATGGAAAATGGTGCAGTGGTTCATGTTTCGCGCGACCATTGCAAAACATTCAAAGAGTTTTTCATCCACGATGATAAGAACAAAACGGGGTAATTTGTTCGTCCATCACCTACCTTTCGCGAAGCGAAAACAACCTTTCACACCTAATTTGCTACCGTTTACGAAATTCTTCGAATTCCAATTTAAGTACACTATAACTTTGTAACAGGAAACGGCACATAAGGTTTCCAAGTATTCACCCAGCAGAATAAGCTTTGTTTTCTGCACAAAATATCAAAAAACGAAGTATACAAAGCAAAAATAAAAAATCTTAATATCATGAAAAAAACAATTTTGATGGTGCAAATAGCACTACACTTTGCAGAGATGAAGGTATTAGCACTTATTCCCTTTGCACAAAGCATTTACGACAATGCAGGTGCCGACCCAGATGTGGTGGTCGACCCAGCATCGTTAACTACCTTAAAGGCGCAATTTACTGCGCTCTCGTCCACAGTAGCACAGCGCGTAACGAACAAATCGAAATCGCTTACTACCTTAGAAGCAAAACAGGCAACTGATGTAATCCTTACACTTACTGACATTTCTGTTTCTGTCGAAAAACAAGCCAACGCTATATCTCCGGGCGATACCGCACGTGCTACACTTGCTATCGAACGCATTGGTTTTAATCTTTACAAGCCTAGAGCTTTACCAGGCCGTACCTTCGAAATTTACAAACTTGGTCCAGGTGAGGCTTGGGTGCGGGTTAAACGCGACAAAGAGGTAAACCTTCATCATTGGAGGTATTCGGCTGACGACAAAACGTGGATTCGTTTGCCCGATACCACTACGGTAAGTGTAAATGTGATTAATTTACCTAAAACAAGTGAAGCTTATTTTCAGTCGGCTTCTACCAAAAAGGTAAAAGGTATTCCTGTATTAGATTTGAACGATATGGAACTCGAATGGAGCGATTCCATTTCGGCAACCATACCTAGTTAAGGAAGCCAACCTAATCAAGTCCCGGTAAAGATAATATTGTCTTTATCGGGATTTTTTTTGCCCTTTTTAAGAATATTCATTATTCATTTAAGGATAATGGTTATTCATGTTAGGATAATCGCGATTCTAGTCAGGATAATCATTACCCTTGTCAGGATAATCATTACTCTTGTTAGGATAATCATTATTCATGTTACGATAATCGTTACTCTGGTTAGGATAATCATTACTCTTGATAGAATCATCACTACTCTTGTCAGGATAATCATTATTCTGGATAGGATAATCATTACTCTGGTTAGGATAATCATTATTCTGGTTAGGATAATCATTATTCTGAATAGAATAATCGTTATTCTGGATAGAATAATCATTATTCTGAATAGAATCATCAACATTCTTTCGAAAGCCCTATAAAATCGAGATTCTTGTTTTTTGATTGGGGGGTAAAATGGCCTTATAGAGTGAGAAATTGGCTTAAAAAGGGGGTGATTTGGGTGAAAAATTAGCCTCGATTGGGACTAATCAGCTTGTTGATGATGCATGATTATTTAAGATTTGGAAGGGTGGAGGAGAGGAGGGTACTTTTGTTAGCGCCTGAAAAATGGTTCAGTAATCAAAGTGAAGGAAACAAAATGGTTGCTAGGCGCTTATTAGAGTAATCCTTCATCGGAAGGATCTTGTTTTTGTTAT
>CAIWDF010000263.1 GCA_903911435.1 uncultured Bacteroidota bacterium | reverse complement strand
GTTGTGTTTGTAATTCATATGATGAACCATTTGCTATTCCTAAGAAATGAAGAAATTCTTTGTTTGAGTTTCGACCTGCACCTTCAGAAATATTGGATGAAATAGAAACAACACACCTTCTGATTTGTGATGTCAAACCATAAACTTCTTCTTTTGGAAAATGGGAAGTAGCCTTGTAAACATCAACAGACAGAGCGATTGCTTTATTCCAAATTTTCAATTCCTTCAAGTTATGCATTTTTATTCTTCCTTTAAAATAGCTTTACTCAATTATTTTTTAAAATAGTATTTGTTTTAATCCTACCTCAACTTCTCTCATCTCATATCTCAATACTCACATCTCAATACTAAGAAACTAATTTCTTAAAATTTTACCTCCACTGATAATACTCTGTAATCTCTCCAGTGTCTTTCTTTCTCCACAAAGAGATAAAAATGCTTCCCTTTCCAAATCCAGCAAGTACTGTTCGCTTACTAAAGCGGGTGCGGATAAATCACCTCCGCATAAAACCCATGCAAGTTTTTGTGAAATCTTTGCATCATGTTCGCTGATGTAATTTCCACTCAACATGGAGTTAGCTCCCAGATATGCTAATCCCAATGCTTGTTTGCCGAGCACACGAATATCTTTTCTGTATATAGGTTTAGTATATCCTTCTTTTGCAAGTTCAATACACTCTGCCTTTGCTTCTGCCAACACACGGTTGCGCGACACAACCACAATATCGCGTCCTTTTCGAAGATATCCTAAGTCGAATGCTTCGTAAGCCGAAGTAGAAACCTTAGCTTGCCCAATAGTAAGGAAACGGTCTCTGAAACTATTCAGTTCTATGTCGCCTTCTTTTAGTTCATCCGAAAGTCGCACAGCAAACTCTTTGCTGCCACCTCCTCCCGGAATCAACCCTACACCAAACTCAACAAGTCCCATGTAGGTTTCGGCATGTGCCACTACTTTATCCGAATGCATACTCATCTCGCAAGCTCCGCCCAACGCCATATTGTGGGGTGCTACCACAACAGGAATGGAAGAGTAACGCACTCGCATCATTGCATTCTGAAAAGTTTTGATTGCAAAATTAAGGTCATCAAATTCCCGCTCCACAGCCATCATGAATATCATACCTACATTAGCTCCCGCACTGAAATTAGCTCCTTCGTTAGATATAACAAGTCCTCTGAAATCTTTTTCGGCAATATCTATCGCTTTATTTATTCCTTCTATTACTTCACCTCCTATGGAATTCATTTTAGTATTCCATTCCAGATTCACTATTCCATCACCAATATCGGTAACCGTTGCACCTGAGTTTTTCCAAACTGTTTTATTTCCTCTGATGTTATCAAGCAAAATAAATGATTCGGTACCCGGTATGGTTTTATAAGATTTAGAAGGAATATCGTAATATTTTCGGTTGCCATTTTCGGTTTTATAAAAAGCAGTTGCACCTCCTGCAAGCATATCGTAAATCCATTGAGCAGGTTTAATGCCTGCCGCTTCCATTGCTTTCAGGGTTTCAGCAACACCTAAAGCATCCCATGCTTCGAAAGGCCCCAATTCCCAACCGAATCCAGCATTCATGGCAGCATCTATTTTATAAAGCTCATCTGTTATTTCAGGAATACGATTACTTACATAAGCAAACAAACCAAAGAACGAAGCACGATAAAACTCACCCGCTTTATCTTTTCCTGCCATCAACACTTTCATGCGGTCTCTGAGGCTATCAATGGTTTTGGTCATTTCGAGTGTAGCAAACTTTGCTTTTACTCCGAGCTTGTATTCTAATGTTTTTAAATCAAGCGAATGGATTTCAGATTTTCCTCCTTCGCCTTTTACTTTCTTAAAGAAACCCTGTTCTGTTTTACTTCCAAGCCATTTGTTTTCGGCCATCTTTGCAACATACCCTGGAATTTTAAATGACTCGATTGCCTCATCATTGGGGCAACTCTGAGCTACTCCGTTAGCCACATGAATCAACGTATCCAATCCTACCACATCGCAAGTGCGGAAGGTTGCAGATTTAGGGCGACCCAAAACCGGACCTGTAAGTTTATCCACCTCATCAATGGTTAATCCCATTTTTTCTACCAAATGAAATAAACTCATGATACCGTACACACCAATTCTATTGGCAATAAAAGCAGGAGTGTCTTTACACAATACTGTGGTTTTTCCAAGATAAAGCTCACCATAGTTCATTAAAAAATCAATTACCTCAGGTGAAGTTTTTGGTGTTGGAATTATTTCAAGAAGGCGTAAATATCGGGGAGGATTAAAAAAGTGAGAACCGCAAAAGTGTTTCTGAAAATCTTCGCTTCTCCCTTCATTCATCAGATGAATCGGGATACCCGATGTGTTGGATGTAATTAATGTTCCCAGTTTGCGGAATTGTTCCACCTTGTCGAACACTTGTTTTTTAATATCCAAACGTTCTATCACCACCTCTATTATCCAATCGCAGGTGGCAATGTCTTTCATGTTGTCATCAAAGTTGCCGGTAGTAATTCGTTTAGCGAACGATTTGCGATAAATGGGCGAAGGGTTTGATTTGAGGGCAAACGCCAATGCATCGTCTACAATTTTATTTCTCGATTTGCGGTCGGCACCTGCGTCTTTTGGAACAATATCCAGCAATATTACTTCCACACCTATGTTGGCAAAATGGCAGGCAATGCGGCTTCCCATTACACCCGAACCAAGCACCGCCACTTTTTTTATGCTTCTGTTACTCATTATTCAGTTATTTATAAATTAGATTCTTTTTAAAACCATTATCATTTTATCCAAAATTAGCATTTTATTAGATAGGATAATGAACTATTGTCAATTCCTATAAGAAAGAGACAAGGCTTCAAAACTAGATGTAAAGGTATAAGATATTAAACTTTGCAAACTACTTCGTAATTGTAAACTTTCCACCCTGGAGATTAAGAATCACATCCGGTCGTTTAGCTCGGATATAACTCAACTTTGCCAAAGGCGCTTTACTTCCAATGAGTTCTTCATCGAACGACTCTTTCTGAATTCGTGCTTGCAGCTCCTCTCCTCCGGTTTTTGAGAATACGACAAAAATATCGGGAACAGGCAAGTTTTGGTCAACTCCTTGCTTTTCGATGTAAGAAGGTTCAAAGAACAACTTAAGTGGAAATTGCTCAGGAAAAACTTTTACCGGTGATATTTTACCACCTTTATAGGTATAAAATTTCAGCGTTTGAGAATACATATCTTCCTTATAATAACCATCAACCGCAATAAGGCTTTCAGTTGGTGATATGGTCCAGAGTTTTACGTCAAAATTCAAGTCTCCATTGGAGGCGGATAATAAGTTGTTCTTCTCGTTTAATAATAAGACATGAAATCGAGGATCATTTGGAGTGAATTTCTTTCGTTTGGCATCAAAGTTTTCAATCATTTTATCTCTCTCGGTCATTGGGAAAGAATCTTTTTTTGCAAAATTCAGTTGATGTATGTTTGTGAACACTGTATCGGGTAGTAAATAAAAAATGTCTTTGACAGAATGAGTTCGTTGCGCGAATCCCTGTGCAGAAAAGATGCTGATAAAAACAAAAGACAAAAGAGTACTTAGAAATAGTTTCATAAAATAATGTTTTACGTTTAACCTATTTATCAATGGCAAATATATAAATTTAATGTGATTTACTTACCTGATTTAAATCAAGTTTTCGAAACACGTCAATGTAACGAAGGTATTATAGGTTTTAAATTATGCCTTCGGATGAGCTTGTTTATGTATACTCTTTAATTTTTCAACGGTATTGTGAGTATACACTTGCGTAGCTGAAAGGTTTGCATGTCCAAGAAGTTCCTTTATCGCATTCAGGTCTGCACCATTGTTTAGCATATGTGTCGCGAAAGTATGACGGAGCACGTGTGGACTCTTTTTATCAATCGTAGTTACTAATGATAAATAACTGCGAACAACCGCGTAAACAGTTTCTTCAGATAGCTTTTTTCCTTTGGGAGATTCAAACAAAAACACATTCGGCATCGTTGTTTTTGTTTTGATATACGATTGGATGGACTCTTTTAATTGCTTATTGAATGGAATTATACGCTCCTTGTTTCTTTTACCAAGCACCTTCAATTGGCATTGATGTAAATCAATGTTAGACTGTGTTAGATTTATCAGTTCGGACAATCGCATGCCCGTAGCATAAAATAATTCAATAATCAATTTGTTGCGCACACCTTCTAAATCTCCTCCAAAATCAACTGTATCAAGAAGAAGATCCATTTTTTCTTTTTCTACAAACACAGGTAACCGTTTCGAGGTTTTTGGTGACAATATCTTAAGCATCGGATTCTCGGTAACAAAATTTTGCCGTAAAAGGAATTTGTAAAATGTTTTTAAGGAAGTAATTTTTCTATTTACCGAACGAGGAGACGTTTCGTTTTCCATCAAACTCACGATCCAAGAACGGACAACTGTGTGATTGACATCTTCTAGGTTTTTAATTTCGTAAGTTTTATCGAGATAGGAGATGAACTGAATTAGGTCGTTGGTGTAGGCGACTAGTGTGTGATTAGAAAATCGCTTTTCGTATTGAAGGTAGTTTACAAACTTTTCTTTTCCTAAAATCAATTCCATAAAAAAAGGGAAATACTTAATTGTTCATATAAATAACTCCGTAAAGTTAATCAAACAATTAAATATTTCCCCTTTTTGGGAATATTATTTAAAGAATTATGCTTCTTCTGTGTAGTATTTCTTTTTTACGTAAATGGCTTTTTTCTTACCTTCACGGAAAACTACTGATGGCTTTGTGAATTTTTGACGATCACGTAATTCTTTTACAACACCTGTTTTTTCAAATTTTCTTTTGAACTTCTTAAGTGCTTTCTCTATTGGTTCTCCGTCTTTAATTTGTACTATTAACATTCTCTTTGTTTTAATTAATTTCTTGTTATTTTTTTAGTCCCTTTTTCAATTGGGGGTGCAAATATATAAAAAATTAGATACTTGATGCCAAATAATGGAAATTATTTTCGCATCTGCTTACCAATGCCTTTTTTATTATTTCATTATTTCGCGCGAAATAACCAGTTTTTGTATTTCAGAAGTACCTTCACCAATGGTACAAAGTTTACAATCGCGGTAATACTTTTCGGCTGGAAAATCTTTGGTATAGCCATATCCACCAAATATCTGCACAGCTTCATTCGAAACTTTACAAGCTACTTCGGAGGCATAATATTTAGCGAAAGCTCCTTCTTTTGTCATTTTCAAACCTTTGTTTTTTCTATCGGCAGCCAAAAGAGTAAGTAATTCAGCCGCTTCTATTTCGGTAGCCATATCAGCTAATTTGAATGCTATGGCCTGAAATTGAGAGATTGGTTTGCCAAATTGTTCTCTTTCCTTTGAATACTTCAAGGCACAATCAAATGCTCCTTTTGCAATACCCACTGACAACGCAGCAATGGAGATTCGACCACCATCCAATACTTTCATAGCTTGTACAAAACCATCACCTTCTTTGCCCATCATCTGATCCTTGTGAACGCGACAGTTATCAAATATCAACTCCGCGGTTTCGGAAGCACGCATCCCTAGTTTGTTCTCTTTTTTACCTGATTTGAATCCAGGTGTTCCTTTTTCAATAATGAATGCCGACATTCCGTGCGAATCTCCTTTATTGCCCGTACGAGCTATCACAACGGCTACTTGACCAGTGATTGCATGGGTGATGAAGTTTTTAGAGCCATTTAGTACGTAGTAATCTCCGTCTTTCACAGCTGTGGTGCTCATTCCTCCGGAATCGGAACCAGTACCGGTTTCGGTTAAACCCCAAGCTCCTATCCATTCGGCTGTTGCCAGTTTGGGTAAATATTTTTTCTTTTGTTCTTCGTTTCCAAAAGCAAGAATATGACCAGTACACAAGGAATTGTGAGCCGCCATAGACAAGCCAATTGAGCCACACACTTTTGATAACTCAACTATCGCTGTAACATATTCGGTATAAGAAAATCCTGAACCTCCATATTCGTGTGGCACCAATACTCCCATCAACCCAAGTTCTCCAAGTTTTTTGAAAACCTCTACTGGAAATGTTTGCGCTTCGTCCCACTCCATCATTTTTGGTTTTATGTGGTCTGCGCCAAATTTTTTAATCATATCAGCTATCATTTGCTGATTCTCTGTAATGCTAAAATCCATCTTGTTGTTTTTTATTAAGTCGACAAAAATATAAATAATTTTTGAACGGAATTTGACTAATTAAGTGATATTAGTCAGACGAGTGATTTCTTTCCTACAATGTATGTGAATGAAACCCTCTTAATTTTGGCGACTGGAAGTAGAGGGGCATCCTATATTAATGGAACATTCAGCACAAAATACTGTCGTCTTCACGTTTTTTATCATTGATATTATTATAAAAACACTAATTTTGCCCAACAATAATGCAAAACCAAAATAATTAATATTTATTCAACACTCTAAAATATGCCTATTTACCACAAGTTGGGAGCTTTTCCGCAGAAGCGACATATACAATTCAAAAAACCTGACGGTGGTTTGTACTACGAACAACTGTTTGGTACCGAAGGCTTCAATAGCCATTCATCATTGCTCTATCAGATGCATCGTCCTACACAGGTTAAAGAAATTCTTGCCTCGTATTCGGTAGCACCTAAGATTGCTATCGACAAAAACATAAAATCATTACTCCTTAAGGGTTTCGACATAAAACCAACTGCCGATTTTTTAGAAAGTCGGAAGGCAGTACTTGTTAATTCCGATTGCATCATTGGTTTGGCAGCACCTCAACAGTCGCTTAGAACCTATTTTTATAAAAATGCCGATGCCGATGAAATGATATTTATTCATAAAGGAAAAGGTAAACTTAGAACTTTCATGGGTAATATCGATTTCGAATATGGCGATTACCTTATCATCCCAAGGGGAATGATTTACCAAATCGATTTCGAAACTGCTGACAACCGACTGTTTTATGTTGAATCGCATGCTCCATTTTATACACCAAAACGCTACAAAAGTTCATCTGGTCAACTCTTGGAACATTCGCCATTTTGCGAACGCGATTTTAAATTGCCTACTGAACTCGAAACGTATGACGAGAAAGGTGATTTTGTGGTAAAGATTAAAAAAGAAGGCATGATGCACGAACTCGTTTATGCAACACATCCTTTTGATGTGATTGGTTGGGACGGATATAATTTCCCTTTCGGATTCAGCATACACAATTTCGAACCCATAACTGGCCGTGTGCATCAACCACCTCCTGTTCATCAAACTTTCGAAACATCGACATTTGTTATTTGTTCTTTCTGTCCACGTCTTTACGATTACCATCCAAACGCAATACCTGCGCCTTACAACCATAGCAATGTGGATGCAGATGAAGTATTGTACTATGTTGATGGCGATTTTATGAGCCGCAACAACATTGAACAAGGGCACATTACTTTGCACCCAAAAGGTATTCCTCATGGGCCAGCACCTGGTGCCACCGAAAGAAGCGTGGGGCAAAAAGAAACGCTTGAATTGGCTGTGATGGTTGACACCTTCCGTCCACTCATGGTTACTGAAGAGGCCATGGGTATTGATGATGGAAAGTATTATAAAAGTTGGGTGGAATAGGATGTACCGATGAAGCAATGTGCCAATTAAACAATGTGCCAACGAAGCGATTAATGATGAGAAATAATTGAATCAAGGAATTTGTAAATCAAATAATAGCACATTGATTGAGTAAAAAATGGAATTTACACAACAGGAAAAATATAAAGATAACATAGTTTTAAAACTAAGCTTTGAATTTGCTAAAGATATTGTAGCTTTTTCGGAAGTATTACAAGAACTGAAAAAGTTTACTTTTGCAAATCAAATTATTCGTTCGGGTACAAGCATTGGAGCAAATATTAAGAAGCGCAGAATGCGGAAAGCAAAGCTGATTTTATTCACAAAATGAAGATTGTAATGAAAGAAGCAGATGAATTGGAATATTGGTTATTTCTATGTAATGCGTGTGAAGGGTATCCAAATGCAGATTTGCTTTTAGAGAAGCTGCATCAAATTATGAAAATAACAACTAAAATAATTTTTTCAAGTAAGCAGAAAGTTTAACCCGCCAACCCCAATTGGCACATTGTTCAATTGGCACATTGGCACATTAATTAAAATATGGCAAAAGAAGTAAAAAATGTAGAGTACGGTTTAGAGAAAATATTTGAAGGAGCGCAAGACTTTCTTCCATTATTAGGAACCGATTATGTAGAATTTTATGTAGGTAATGCAAAGCAAGCCGCACATTTTTATAAAACCGCTTTCGGATTTCAGTCCTATGCTTACAAAGGGTTAGAGACAGGTTGCAAGGAATATGCATCATACGTATTATCTCAGGACAAAATACGTTTGGTATTAACCACACCTTTAGATTCAAAGTCGCCAATCAATGAGCATTTGGCTAAACATGGTGATGGTGTAAAGGTAATAGCCCTTTGGGTGGAGGACGCAACTAAATCGTTTGACGAAACTGTGAAACGTGGTGCAAAACCTTTTATGAAACCAACCGTAGAAAAGGATGAACACGGAGAAGTCATTCGTTCAGGAATTTATACGTATGGCGAAACGGTGCATATATTTGTGGAACGTAAAAACTACAAAGGAATTTTTCTTCCTGGTTATTCAGCTTGGAAATCGGACTACAACCCAACATCAGTTGGCTTGAAGTTTATTGACCACATGGTAGGTAATGTTGGTTGGGGAGAGATGAACCAATGGGTGAAATGGTACGAAGATGTGATGGGGTTTGTGAACTTTTTATCATTTGACGACAAACAAATCACTACCGAATATTCGGCATTGATGAGTAAAGTAATGAGCAACGGAAATGGAAGAATAAAATTTCCAATAAACGAACCTGCTATAGGCAAGAAAAAATCGCAGATTGAAGAATACATCGACTTTTATGAAGGCCCTGGATGTCAACACATAGCAGTGGCCACTGACGATATCATTAAAACAGTAAAAGAATTAAGAGCACGTGGGGTAGAATTTCTTTCGCCACCACCTCATGCTTATTACGAAGACATTCCAAAGCGGTTAGGTAAACACATGGACATGATGAAAGAAGACATGAATGTGATTGAAAGTTTAGCCATCATGGTGGATGCGGATGAAGAAGGTTATTTGTTGCAAATATTTACCAAACCTGTGGAAGATCGCCCTACTTTATTTTTTGAAATTATTCAACGCATGGGAGCCAAAGGTTTTGGTGCAGGTAATTTCAAAGCATTGTTCGAGTCGATAGAAAGAGAACAAGAGAAAAGAGGCACGTTATAATCAAATCGAAAAACTGAAAAAGTCAATTCTATTTAAAGGATAAAATGGTGAAACGTGTTTTTGTTTTTCTTCTCGCTATGCTTACACTTGCAGCTTGCAACAGGCCTGCTGTGTTTGCTGAGGTAAAAGTGAACGACCGTTACACCATTTCTATTCCTGACTATCTGCAACCTTGTAAGGACTTACACAAGGATGCTTCGCTACAGTATCAGAATCCGGATAAAGGTATTTATGCTTTGGTGATTGACGAAAAAAAGAAAACCATGCAGGATTATGATTTGAATTATGATATTGATGCGTACTTCAACAATATTGCCAAGCAAGGTTTTATAGATGCGATAAAGAATGGAAAGATTAGCATACCCGGAAGACAAGAAATAAATAACAACAAAGCCTTAATTGCAGAAATAACTGGCAAAGTGGAGGAAACGGATGTATTTTATAAACTTGCTATTATTGAAACACCATCTACCTTTTATCAGTTTTTGGCTTGGACAAGTGCCGAGAACAAAGAGAAATTTGAGCCTGATATGCTGAAGATGATAGAATCGTTTAAAGAACTTCCAGTGGCTAAAGAAGAATTACCCGAAAACAAAACACTGAACGATAGTGTTAAGATTCAATTGAAGTATTAATATTCCTTTTTTATTAGTTAGGTTTGTTGGTGAAAAATACCAACCCGAGGATGAAATTAGGGTAATTTTTTCCTTTTTTTGCCTTTTGGGGCAATTTGGGACTTTTTAAAACGCCACCACCGATACCGTTATACGGACCCCATGATACCGTTGTACTGACCCCATTATTCCTCTATACTGACCCCATGATGCCTTTGTACTGACCCCATGATGCCTTTGTACTGAACCCATGATGCCTTTGTACTGAACCCACGATGCCTTGTACTGACCCCACGATGCCTTTGTACTGACCCCACGATACCGTTGTACTGACCCCACGATACCGTTGTACTGACCCCACGATGCCGTTGTACTGACCCCACGATACCGTTGTACTGTACCCATTATAACGCCAAACTCCCCCAAAAAGAGGGGGAGTTTGATGTAAATGTATGGGTAAATGATTGATATTTAGGCACATTCCATTAACCCCCTCTCCGAAGAGTGGAAGGAAATGCTAAACTGGAGCAAGCTCGATTTTGGGGTGTTTTGAAACAAAAATTAGCCCTAATTGGTGATACCAACAAGGGCTAAAAATGGAGCTTAACTATTAATTTTTATTACTTTTTCAAGCCAATACCTAACTCATCCAATTGCGCTTGTGCAATGGGCGAAGGCGAATCAATCATCACATCGCGTCCTGAATTGTTTTTAGGAAAGGCAATAAAATCGCGGATTACTTCGGCTCCGCCAAAAAGCGAGCATAAACGGTCGAATCCGAAGGCAATACCACCGTGAGGAGGAGCGCCAAATTCGAAGGCATTCATCAAAAATCCAAATTGAGCTTGAGCGTCTTCTTTCGAAAAGCCTAGTAAATCGAACATTTGCGATTGTAATTGTTTGTTGAAAATACGGATGGAACCACCACCTACTTCCACTCCGTTTATCACCATATCGTAAGCGTTAGCTCTTACGGTGCCCGGATTGGAGGTTAGCATAGGAATATCTTCCGGTTTTGGCGAAGTAAACGGATGATGCATGGCATGCCAGCGATTGAGCTCATCATTAAATTCGAGCAAAGGAAAATCGATTACCCAATGGCAGGCAAAGGTGTTTTTAT
Source organism: uncultured Bacteroidota bacterium (assembly GCA_903911435.1). Lineage (GTDB taxonomy): Bacteria > Bacteroidota > Bacteroidia > 2-12-FULL-35-15 > 2-12-FULL-35-15 > 2-12-FULL-35-15. The sequence continues at coordinate 13,271 of CAIWDF010000263.1, read as the reverse complement.
CGCGTAAGCCAAGTCGGTTGCCCATTTCCAAACGCAATTCGGAAAGAGCTTTGCGGGTTTTGTGTTCGTCTCCGGCAAGCAATAGTATAAGGTCTCCGGGCTGAGCATTGAATGCAGCTGCCCATTTTTTCAATTCTTCTTCGTTATAAAATTTATCGACAGACGATTTTATGGTTCCGTCTGCATTGTAGCGGGCATACACCAAGCCGGTAGCGCCTATCTGAGGACGTTTCACAAATTCGGTCAACTCATCCAGTTGCTTGCGGGTATATTCGGCAGCACCTTTGGCACATATACCAACCACCAAGCCGGCATCGTCAAACACTTTAAAACTCTTGCCTTTTACAATGTCGTTTAATTCCACAAATTTCATTTCAAAACGGATGTCCGGTTTGTCGTTTCCATAAAATTTCATGGCATCAGCATAGGTCATTCGCGAAAGCGCAGGAATATCAATACCTTTTACGCTTTTGAATAAATGACGAATCAATCCTTCGAAGGTATTCAAAATATCTTCCTGCTCCACAAAAGCCATTTCGCAATCTATTTGGGTAAACTCGGGCTGACGGTCGGCACGTAAATCTTCGTCTCTGAAACATTTTACGATTTGATAATAACGGTCGAAACCTCCCACCATCAGTAGTTGTTTAAATGTTTGAGGCGATTGAGGCAAGGCATAAAACTCACCCTGATTCATACGCGATGGCACCACAAAATCGCGGGCTCCTTCGGGAGTAGATTTAATAAGTACAGGTGTTTCTACTTCCAGAAAATTTAATTTATCAAGATAAAGTCGGGTTTCGATAGCCATTCGGTGGCGAAGTTCCAGGTTTTTACGTACTGCATTTCTTCGCAAATCGATGTAACGATATTTCATTCGAATATCGTCTCCTCCGTCAGTATCATCTTCGATGGTAAAAGGTGGAGTGATGGAGGTATTGAGAATTACAATCTTTTCGGGGGTTATTTCCACATCACCGGTAGGAATTTTATCCGATTTCGAATACCGTTCGTTTACCTTTCCGGTAACACTGATTACATATTCGCGACCCAACGAACGAGCCGTATCAACAACTGCTTTATCGGCATTTTCGGTTTCGATGGTTATTTGTGTAATTCCGTAACGGTCGCGTAGGTCAATCCAAAGTAAGGAGCCTTTGTCGCGCACTCCCTGCACCCATCCGCTGATGGTAACCGTTTGTGAAACATTAGTTATTCTTAATTCTCCGCAAGTGTGTGTACGTAACATGACAATAAATTATTGATGATAAATGATGAATTATAAATGGAAGGCGAAAGTAGTAAAAAAACAAAAGCGGCACTTGTAAAACAAGCACCGCCTCTGACTAACTAAACAAACAAACAAACAAACTACTAAAACTAAATTCTAAATGGAATAGTAAACGCATAAAACGATTAATACTATTGTTGAAACTGCCATAAGTATTACTGGTATTCCAACACCTACTCTGTGATAATGACGCACGTGGCGTACAATGATTCTTCTGTTCATGGCTTTTAAAATTAAATTATAACTCAAAAATATTAGCTCACACTTTGGATAATGAAGATAAATTAGTGTGTGGGGTATTAATTAAGAAACAACATCCCCATGCCATGTCTCCAATTAATCTAACGACTAAGCTCCCCACACAACTAATTTTTCAAGCAATTTAAAGAACGATGTTTTTCAGATGAATTAACTTGTTTTCTGAAAGAAAAAGAAGAGGTCGAGAAGGACTAAATCTTTTTCCGAGACAAAATTACGGAAGAGAAAATTAAAAAAAAGGCAGATTGTGTGAACGGTAACATTTCGGGGGTTGAACGGTCACTTTTCTGAGTAAGCGGTAATTAAAGGGTCGAAATTCGGTCCAAAAGTTCCTGTTTTGCCCTCCGCGACACCTCCACTTCGGAGTCGTCAGACATGGTTAAAACATTTTTTTCGGTTCTTGAATGGCGAAATTTCTTGATGTGTTTTAAGTTGATTAAGTGCGAACGATGCACGCGCATAAAATCCTCATCGGCAAACATCTGTTCATACTCCGAAAGAATCTTTGTTCCAAGAATTTCCCTTCCATTTGCTAACACAAAAAGGGTGTAATTACTCGTTGCTTCGCATCTGATAATATCCAAAACACTAATAAATACAAGGCTATCGCCTTCGTTGATAGCCAATTTTTTACTTTTACTTTCAGGTCTTAAGTTCGAAAGAAGAGCATCAAACTTCTTTTGATTCAAAAATTTCTGTTCTGCTTTCGAATCTAACTTATTCACTGCTTGAACCAATTCTTCGGGATCAATGGGTTTTAAGATGTAATCGATAGCAGAAAACTTAATGGCCTTGATTGCGTAGTGGTCGTAAGCAGTGGTGAAAATAATGTCGAAATCAACTGTTCCTAGCTTTTCAAGCAGGTCGAAGGCATTCCCATTGGGCATTTCAATATCAAGAAAGACCAAATCGGGTTGAAAGGATGTTATAGCACTGTATGCAGAAAGCATAGAATCTGCTTTAGCAACCACTTCTATCTGTGGGCAGTCTTTTTCTACCATCTTGGCTAAAGATTCACGAGCACCTTTCTCGTCATCAACTATGATTGTGTTGTATTTTTTCATTATTAGTCGTTTGTTTCAATCGGTATTATTAAAATAACTTTTGTTCCTGATGCCTTTCCTTTCTCATAGAGGTCTATTATTTCTGCATAGATATTGCTCTTCAGACTTGAATTTAAAATCGCTAACCTCTCTTTGGTTATACTCATACCCATTGATTTGTGCTGTTGTATTCGATTCTTTTTAAACTCAAAAGATTTCTGTCGACCTATTCCATTGTCTTCGATGGTACATTCAATCGTATCATTTTGCCTTTGTAAAGTTATAGAAATTTTTCCAGAACCATCTTTGGGCAATAAACCATGGATAATTGCATTTTCTACATAGGGTTGAATAAGCATGGAAGGGATTCTATCATAATTGGAGTCTATCGTATTATCAACATTGATGTGGTATTCAAACTTTTTATCAAACCGCATCACCTCCAATTCTAGATATAATTGCAAGGCATTCATTTCTTCCGCCACAGGTATTAATTGCTGTTTTGAGTTGTCCATAATCTTTCGCATTAGCTTAGCGAATTTTGACAAATACCTCAAGGCAGCATCCGTATTATTACTTGAAATATAATCTTGAATAGAGGACATAGTATTGAAAATAAAATGAGGGTTCATCTGAGCACGTAAGGCTTGTGATTCGATGTTCGCAATTTTTTTGTTCATTTCGGTTTTTTGTTTTTCCCTAGTTTTAATTTGTCGGATACGAAATCGAAGTGAGAAAAACAGAACAAGACTAATAGATAAAACAAGAGATAGGTAAAATTGAAAAGTTTTCCAAAACGGTCGATTAATAGTGAAAGTAAAATTCGCTGGCGAAACATTCCAAAGATTCTCGTTATTCGAACTGATTACTTTGAATGTATAGGCGCCAGGAGGAAGATTAGAATAGGTCGTAAGTCGTTCCTTTGAAGGCGGTGACCAAGTTTTTTCGAATCCTTCGAGGATGTACTTATATTTAACCTTGTTGGGATTGGTAAGGCAAATACCGGAATAGTTAAAGGTAATATTATTATCACTATAACCTAAATGGATGCTGTCTTTCAGAATCGTGTCGTTATAAAACAAACTAAATCCAGTAATGCTAATTTTGGATTCAATTCTATTTTCAATATATTCATTAGGGTCATATTTTATGAGACCATAAACAGTGGCGAACCAAACTGCTCCATCTTTGTCGACCCAGCTCCCATTGTTACACTCCACACCCGTGAAACCTTCTTGTTTTCCGAATGGAATACTATTTTTTTCTCCCGTTTTTTTAAATTCAGCAATATCAATTTTGTTTAACCCTTGATTGGTACCTGCCCATATTTCATTCTGCCCTTTTACAAAAGTGAGTGAATAGACTAAATCGGAACTCATTCCATCTTTCTGATTAAAATTTATAGGTTTTTTTTGAGGGGTAGAAGGGTTGTACATCCACACCCCATTCAAGCAACCAAAATAAAGATTCCCTTCCTTATCGATTAATGAAGCGAGAAATGAATCGTTCCCGATTCCTAATTGTTCTGAGCATTCGGTGAATGTTTTTCCATCAAATTTTATAAGTCCACCTAAATAAGTCCCAATCCAAATGTTTCCGAGTTGGTCTTCCACAAAACTCCATGCTTGAAAATTCTCGCTTCTGCTTTTGAATCTATAAGTAATAAATGTTTTTCCGTTGTATTTGTAAATTTCATTTTGACCAGCAATCCAAATATTAGATTTTGAATCGCGATAAAATGTGTTGAGAGGGTTAGCAAAAACTCCTGAAGTATCATTTTTGAATTTCTTAAGGCAATTCCCGTTATCATAAATCATCAACCCTTTGTTGGTTGCCAACCATAAGGTATTGGGAGCGAACTCCAAAATAGAATTAACATTTGTTCCTTTTGTATCCAAAATGTCTTCATAATTAAAGAACTGATGATTAAGGTATTTAAATAGACCTCCTCCTTGTGAACCAATCCAAAGATTTCCTTTTGAATCGCGCATTAAGCCGTGAATGAAGTTACTGGTTAAACCATCATTTATACCAAAACTTACGAAAGGATTACCGCGATATTTGAAAAGCCCAGCAGAAGTTCCTACCCACAAATTACTCTCATAGTCTTGAAACAAACAATGTACATAATTGCTATTAGGCGTGATTCGGATTGCTAATTTAGAAAATGTTTGGTGGTCGTATTTTATCAGTCCTTTTTCTGTTCCCAACCAAAGGTTACCTCTCGAATCGTATAAAATGGAATTTATACTTTTATCCCAGCATTTTTCCATGGGAACAAATTCTATGGTTCCAGATTGGGATGTTTCAAATTTTATTAATCCTGCTTCGGTAGCCAGCCAAAGAGATTTATTGTCTTCGGAAATGCCATTAACAATGTTCGCTTCCTTATTTTTAGTTGCAAACTTACCATGAAGATTAACGGTAGTACTCACAAAACCAGAACCGTTAAAACGGCTTATTCCTACGGCTGTTCCCACCCAAATGCTTCCGTTCCTATCTTGAAAAATCGTCTTAACATCATCACTTCCAAGTCCGTTTTTTACTGAATAGCGAATGAATTCTCCGTTTTGAAAACGACCAATTCCTTTATTGGTACCAATCCACATGTCACCGTCCGCACTTCTTAAAATTGAAGAAACAGAATTGCTTGGTAAACCTTCTTTTGTCGTATAACTTTTGAATTTACTTCCATCAAATACATTGATACCACTTATAGTACCTATCCATAAGTTATGCGTCTTATCTTCGTTAATGGCAGTAACCAAATGATTCAGTAAACCTTCATTTGGAGAGTAATTGGTGAATTGGATTCCGTCAAACTTACTTAATCCTCCGTATCCACCGGACCATAAATTCCCTTTTTGATCTTGAAAAATAACGGATGCTTCAATAAAAGGTAATCCATCCTCAACAGAATAATTGCGGAAATAATAAGATTGGGCAAAGCAAAATTTGGTAGAGAGAACAAGAGTGAATGCTAAAAAAAATAAATTTAAATTAAATCTTTTATCCATACTCTTTTTATAGACTTTTAGTTAGCATTCTCTATCACGAAAAACGTATAGAGAACAAAACAAGACCAAAAATAGGATTAATTTTGATATTCTATTCGTTTTTCAACAACGCATCCCAACCTTGAGCTTTTAATGGAGTGGAAGTACCGCCTTTTGTAATTAGGTTAATTCCACTCTTTGCATCAGTCATGTGCCCTATTATGCTAATATTGGGGTTAGCTTTTATTTTCAGAAAATCTTCTTGTTTAATTGTAAACAATAATTCATAATCCTCTCCACCACTTAGTGCACAAACAGTTGGGTCGAGGTTGAATTCTCTGGCCATGGTATATGTTTGAGGGTCGATTGGAATTTTATCCTCATAAAGGTTGCATCCTACTTTCGATTGGGTAGATAAATGAATTATTTCTGATGCCAATCCGTCAGAAATGTCAATCATTGAAGTTGGTTTAACTTCGAGCTGCTTCAACAAAGGAGGAATGTCTTTTCTGGCTTCAGGTTTCAATTGTCGTTCAAGAATATAATCATTCCCATCAAAATCGGGTTGAACACCCGGAGATTCTATAAATATTTTTTTCTCGCGTTCGAGAAGTTGCAAGCCTACATACGCCCCTCCTAAATCGCCAGAAACACAAAGCAAGTCGCCTTCACTAGCTCCAGAACGGTATACTAAATCCTCACTTTTTGCCTCTCCTATTGCAGTGATACTTATGACCAAACCTGAAACATTTGTGGTGGTGTCTCCGCCAACTATGTCGACCTTATGTTTTTCACACGCTAAAAACATACCCGCATACAACTCTTCAATAGCTTCGACCGAGTAACGATTTGACATCGCTATCGAAACAGTGATTTGCTTTGGTGTTGCATTCATGGCATAAATATCAGATAGGTTGACAGAAACTGCCTTGTAACCTAAATGTTTTAAGGGAACATAGGCCATATCGAAGTGAATACCTTCCACCAACATATCTGTAGAAATAACAGTTTGGTTTCCTTTGTAATCAATTACAGCGGCATCATCACCTACACCTTTAATTGTGCTTTCATTTTTTATTTCAATGAATTGGGTGAGGTGTTTAATTAATCCAAATTCGCCTAAAGAGCTTAATTCGGTACGTTCAGAATTTTCTAACATTTTTTAATGAGTAATGGCGACAAAAGTAAGAAATATAAATACAATGGGGCAATGTTTAAGTATTCACAATTTCTTCTTCCAATAATTGCATCTTATAGAGGTCGAAATATATCGCTTGCTTTTCCATTAGCTCATCATGCCTACCTTGTTCTACTATTTCACCATTTTCAAGTACGATAATATGGTCAGCATTTTTAACGGAGGAAACTCGATGCGAAATAATGATTGATGTTTTGTTTTTCATTATTTGCTTCAGGTTGGATAAGATCTCTTCCTCTGTTTGTGTGTCGACAGCCGAAAGGCAATCATCAAATATAAGAAGTTGGGGTTGTTTAATTATGGCACGAGCAATAGAAATCCGTTGTTTTTGTCCACCCGATAAGGTAATGCCCCTTTCGCCTACCATGGTCTCGAATTTTTCAGGAAACTCGATTATGTTCGCATAAATGGCCGCATTTTTAGCTGCCTCGTGAATGGCATTAATGTTTTTACGACCTGAGTCGACACTAAAACTAATGTTATTCGCAATTGTATCAGAAAACAGAAACACTTCCTGCGGAACATAACCTATCTGATCGCGAAGCGAATTCAAGTTATGCTTTCTAATGTTTTTACCTTGAATCAAAATTTCACCTGAATCTACATCATAAAGTCTACATAGAAGGTTAGCGATAGTTGATTTGCCACTAGCAGTGCGACCTATAATGGCTAAAGAAGTATTCTGAGGAATAGAAAAAGAAATATTCTTTAATGCCTGAATTCCAGAATCGGCATACGAGAAGCTTACGTTTTTAAACTCAATGCTGCCATTTATCTCCGTTTGCTCTTCTGTTTCGTTCATTATTTCGGGTTTTGTTTCCAAAAACTGATTGATTCGGGTTTGAGAAGCAGCGGCACGCTGAATTAAAGAAGTAACCCAACCAAGCGAAGCAATAGGCCATGTCAATCGGTTGACATAAACAATGAATTCAGCAATATTTCCGTAGGTTATTTTGCCTGAAATGGCCTGCATTCCTCCAATATAAATGGTGAAGATGGTACTTAACCCAATCAACAGAATCATAAAAGGCTGAAAAAGCGACTCCACTTTTACAAGCTCCATGGTACGTTTCCTATATTCGATACTTAGTTTCTCGAAAACACTTGCAGAGTGATTTTCCCGCCCATATGCTTTAAGTACCCTGATTCCCGAGAATGCCTCTTGGGCATGTGTAGTAATATCCGAAAGTTGCTCTTGCACCTTTGTGCTCTTTTTGTTGATTACATTACTTACATAATAAATGGAAATGGCAAGAAACGGCAATGGTAATAATACATAAAGGGTGAGTTTCAAATCTACCTCAATCATTACACCTATCGTCAATGTAAATGTAATAATGGTGTTAACAATGTACATGATGGCGGGTCCTATGTACATCCTAACACGACTTACATCCTCACTTATTCGATTCATTAAATCACCTGTATTATTTCGCTTGTAAAACCCGATATCGAGTTGCTGATAATGATCGAATATTTCGTTTTTCAGGTCCTTTTCTATGAGGCGAGACATTACAATGATGGTTTGCCTCATCAAAAAGAGGAAAAACCCGCTTACCAAAGCCCAGCCGATGATTACTCCTGCATAAATGAGTAATTGATTGTAAGGGTTATCTCCGGCTGCTTTCAGTTTTTCAACATCTTTGAGGTAATCGATGGCATCGCGGACGAAGGTAACAGAGTAAACAGCAAAAAAATTGGAAATGGCCACAAAACCAATACCTAAAAGTAGTCGCCATTTGTATTTAAAAAAGTACTTGTTGATATGTCGGAGTGAATTCAAAATAAATATAGATAATTAATGTAAATAATGTGCTAAAATCCCTTATTTTTGTCGGCTCAAAAAATAAATATACTTTTGCCGTCAATTTAAAAAAAGAGTTGCTTTTGTAAGGGCATCAAAAATAGTCAAAATATAGTTTCATAGAGTAATATATAAATACCGTTTAATTTTTAATAACAAAAAAAGATGATAGAAGTTCAAGATTTAAAGAAATCGCCTTTGGCAGAAAATCCAGTGATTGCACAAATGACGTTGAACAACCACGAACAAGTGTTGTTCTGTAATGATAACGATACTGGTTTAAAGGCAATAATTGCGATACACAACACGGTATTAGGACCTAGCTTAGGTGGTACACGTATGTGGCCATATAACAACGAAATGGAAGCTTTAACAGATGCGTTGCGTCTTTCCAGAGGAATGACTTACAAATCGGCTGCTGCTGGATTGAACTTAGGTGGAGGAAAAGCTGTAATTATAGGCGATTCGAGAACTCAGAAAAACGAAACGATGATGCGTAGATTCGGAAAGTTTGTGAACAGCCTTTCTGGAAAATACATTACCGCTGAAGATGTTGGAGTGAATACAAAAGATATGGAATACATAAAAATGGAAACTGATTATGTTAGCGGGTTACCATTGAATATGGGTGGAAGTGGCGACCCTTCTCCGGTTACAGCTTATGGCGTTTACCTATCAATGAAAGCATCAGCCAAAGAAAAATGGGGAAATGATAGCTTGAATGGGAAAAAAGTAGTGGTACAAGGAATCGGGAATGTGGGTGAAAACCTAGTAAAGCATTTGGTGAAAGAAGGTGCTAAAGTTTCTATCTACGATATTAACGAAGAGCGTTTGAAATTTGTAGCTGCTGAAACCGGAGCAACGGTGATAACTGATGCCAAAGGAATTTTCGATATGGATATGGACATTTATGCACCATGTGCATTAGGTGCTGTATTAACCACTGATACCATCAATCGTTTGAAATGTTCGATTGTATGCGGAGCGGCTAACAACCAATTGGCAGAAGAAACAGTGCATGGAAAAATGATAATGGATAAAGGTATTATTTATGCTCCCGATTTCGTAGTGAATTCTGGTGGTATTATAAATGTGTTTTACGAATTGCAAGGGTATAACCGCGAACGCGCTATGGCTCATGCTGAGAAAATATACCAAACAACATTAAACATTTTTAAAATATCAAAAGAACAAAACATACCAACCTATATGGCTGCTAACAGAATTGCAGAAAAGCGTATTGCTGATATTGGAAAAGTGAAATTGACATTTTAATTGTTTAGATAGTTTTTTCGTTTTTTGATTTACGAGTTATAATTAAATATTTTTTCTGAGGGAATAATTTGAAAGGTAATGTTGAATAGAAGGTATTTAAGAACACTAGTGATGCGAGCATTGTACGGATTTTTTCAATCCGATTCAAATGATTTGGCCAAAGGAGAACGAGAACTATTTACTACCATTGATAAGATTTACGATTTGTATATCTATCAACTGGCCTTGTTTGATGAATTAAGACATGTGGCAGCTGGCATACTGGAGGATGCAAAAACAAAACATCTTCCAACTAAGGAGAATCTAGATCCGAATATGAAGTTTGTGGAAAACAAATTCATTGCTAAGTTGACGGAAAACATTCATCTGAAAAGAGAAATCAACAATAGAAAGATAAGCTGGAACAACGAGCACGAATTGGTTAAGAAACTATTTTTGACCATCAAAAGCTCTGAGCTTTACTGGAAGTACATGAACGTGAGTGACGATTCGTACGAAGTTCATCAACGATTTATCATCAATATTTTTAAGGAAAACATTGCCGACTTTGAATTGTTAAATCAACTTTACGAAGAACGTAGTTTGAATTGGGGTGATGATATTTATTTGGTAAACCCTACCATTGTAAAAACACTAGAGACGTTTGGAGAGTTTGCTGAACCCGATATGCCTTTGATTACTTTGTACAAAGAGAAGGAAGAGGATATTGATTTTGTTTCGAATCTTTTTGTTCAAACCATTCTTAAAAATCAAGAAGTAGAAACACTGATTGCTGAACGCACACGCAATTGGGAAGTAGATAGAATTGCGATGATGGATGTGTTGCTTATGAAAATGGCTATTACAGAGATGTTGCAATTCGAAAACATTCCTTTGAGTGTTTCGTTCAATGAGTATCTTGAGATTTCGAAAACATACAGCACGCCTAAGAGTAGTGCCTTTATTAATGGCATCTTGGATAAGCTGGTGATTGATTTGAAAGCGAAAGATATGTTTCATAAATCGGGAAGAGGGCTGATGGAATAAGCGAAACAGCGCTATTGGTAAGGAACAAATTTAATACACATTAAATACAATAAATGAAAACAAGTACACGAATTGCATGCCTTTCCCTTTTAGTATTGGGAGTTGCTTGCAAAAATGGAGAACAGAAAAAAGAAGCCTCAACCATCTCAACGGATGTAATAAATGTACCTTCTACAGCATCGGGCAAAGTGGCTGCTGTGGGGTCGGCACCGGTGATGTTGTTTAATGAAGAGAAGCACAATTTCGGGAAGATAACGCAAGGCGAAAAAGTTTCGTTTTCGTTTATTTTCAAAAACACTGGAGGTTCGGACTTAGTGATTTCATCGGCTCAAGGAAGTTGTGGATGTACTGTTCCTACTTATCCGAAAGAGCCTGTGAAACCAGGAGAAGAATCGAAGATAGATGTGGTATTTAATAGCGAAGGCAAATCGGGAGTGGTAGAAAAGACAGTGACGTTGGTAACCAATTGTAATCCGAGCACTAAAATATTAACCATCGCTTCTACTATCAGTGTTCCTGAAACAGAGTAAACGATTGAAAGGATTAATCAATAAAAATCAAAATAAATAAATAACAATAAACAAAAATCGAAAAATGAGAAACATTTTATTAATGGCTGGTGGAGCGCAAGGCACAGGGAATGCAATAGGACAATTTATTCCTTTAATTTTAATTATCGTAGTATTCTATTTCTTTATGATTCGTCCTCAATTAAAAAAATCGAAAGAGCAAAAGAAGTTTCGTGAGAACATTGCTAAAGGCGATAAGATAGTGACCATTGGTGGTATTCATGGAAAGATAGTGGAGGTTCAAGAAAAAACTTTTATTATTGAAGTGGAAGGTGGACATAAATTGAAAGTAGAGAAAAGTGCTATTTCAATGGATACTTCTACCATGTTAGGAGCAGAACAAAAGTAGAATCGGATTATTTAATAAAATGCAGCGTTGAGAAAATTTATACTCAACGCTGTTTTTTTTGATAGGTTGATTAACTTTGTGGAGTAAACAAATTTAAGAGGACTGAGAAATAAGTAAAAGATGGCATCGATACAAAAAGTGAAACTGAACAGGAGAATCATTACGTTTATTTTTTGCGTGATGGCTTCTTTCTTTTTTTGGTTGATGATGTCGTTATCGAAAGAGTATAAGTTGGTGGTGAACTTCCCGGTGAGCTACATTAATTTACCATTGGACAAAGTATTGGCGAATCACTTGCCAGAGACCATAGACATTGAGATAGAAGCTTCGGGATTCAATTTGATGGTGTACAAATGGAAGGAGAAAAACGAGGTGATAAGCATGGATATAAAAGATGCGAAACCGATGTTGACACGCAATCATTTTTACTTGCTTGGCAATTCGAGGATTGATAAAATCACTTCGCAGTTCACTAGTGATATTCATATTGTAAAATTATTTCCAGACACAATATTTCTTGATTACAATAAAAAGTTTACGAAACGTGTGCCCATCAAAAGCAATGTGAAGGTGAGCTTTCAGAATCAATATCAACAGAGCGATAGCATCATCCTTAACCCTAAGTTTGTGGATGTGTCGGGGAGTGAAGAGTTGGTGGAGAAAATAAAATACGTGGAGACGGTGCCTCAAGAACTGAAAGGTGTTGGCAAATCGATGGGGTTTGATGTGGCATTGCTGAAAACAGCACAAATAAAAGCGGTGGAGCTTTCGCAGGAGGTGGTGCATGGTACGATAAACGTAACGAAATATACGGAAACGAGTATGGAGGTGCCAGTGGATGTGGAACATCTTCCGCTTGGGTATGAACTAAAAACGTTTCCAGATAAGGTGATGGTGAAATACAATGTGGCATTGACGAATTATGAAAAGATAAATGTTTCGATGTTTAGACTGGCTGTGGATTTTAATAAGGCTGAAGCGGGAAGTAATAAATTAAAAGTGCAGGTGATTAAATCTCCGAAGGAGACTTGGGCAATAAAAATAAATCCTGAAAAGGTAGAATACATCATCAAGAAATAAGGGATGAAAAAAGTAGGTATAACGGGTGGTATAGGTAGTGGGAAAACGATGGCTTGTAAGGTATTTGAGTCGTTGGGGGTTCCGGTGTATTATTCGGATGTGGAATCGAAGCGACTGCTGGACGAGGATAAGGAAGTAAAGAAAAAGATAGTGAAGCATTTTGGGAAGGAGGTGCTAAACGAGGAAGGAAGTGTGGATAGGAAGAAAATGGCGGCTTTGGTGTTTACAAACAAAAAGGAGCTGGAGGTGCTGAACAAAATAATGCATCCGGCTGTGATTATCCGTAGTGATATTGCCGATAAGGCAGTGATTGATGCTGGAAAAAATCTTAAGATCATTGTACGTGCCGGAGCAGGATATGATAATATTGATCTCGAAGCAG
>CAIWDF010000262.1 GCA_903911435.1 uncultured Bacteroidota bacterium | reverse complement strand
GTGATATATTATTCTACCCAATCAAAAATGTATTTCTCATCAAATTCTATTTTATAAGATTTCAATAAACCTGTATATTCTTCCTTAAAAGATAATTTTTGATGATGTTTTTCCTGATTATTTATATATGCTATTACCTTATCCACTTGTGATTGAGAAACTGAAAACGCGCCAAAACCTTCCTGCCATTGAAATTTACCTATCACAAATTTATTATCATTTATCCATTTTGATGAACTAGCCTTAATATCTCGCATTAAATCTGAAAGTAAACAATTGGGTTTTGTGCTTAACAATATGTGAACATGGTCTGGCATTCCATTAATAGAATATACTTTTTGATGGTTGACATTCACAATTCCACAAATATATTTATATAGTTCATCTTTGAATTTTGAACTAATTATATTTTCTCTGCCTTTAACAGCAAATATTAGATGGACGTAAAGTTGAGTAAATGTATTTGCCAAAATATGTCGCTCCTATGGAGCTTCGGTTGTTAGTTATGTTATTTTACTATTAAGATATATCCCCTTCGGGGAAAACGCAATTTTCTCGCTTGTTGGTCTTCCTTTATATTTTCAGTAACGATGCCTTTACAAGTGTTTTTTCACCTGCAAACCACATTACTTAAATCGAATCCAAATATACATATATTATATTAGTATAAACCAAAATCTTCCCCCAACCCACTCCGTCACCCCTCTCCTTTGGAGAGGGGCCGGGGGTGAGGTCATACCCCAACCGTCACATTTCTCCCCCTTTCTTTCGGAGAGGAGGGCAAACAGCCGGTGGCTGTTTGAGCCAGCTTGTGTGCTAGCAGGGTAGAGGCCCCATTGTGCACCATCTTGCTCCCATTGTGCACCTCTTTGCGTCCATTGTGGACCATCTTGCGTCCATTGTGGACCTCTTTGCGTCCATTGTGGACCATCTTGCGTTCATTGTGGACCTCTTTGCGTCCATTGTGGACCTCTTTGCGTTCATTGTGGACCATTTTGCGTCCATTGTGCACCTCTTTGCGTCCATTGTGGACCATCTTGCGTCCATTGTGGACCATTTAGCTCCCCATTTTATGCCATTTTGGCAAATATTCCTGTCAATCTGTCACTTTTCTTCCTTCCCCACCTTCCTCATTCCCCCATCTTGGTTCAACAATTCCTAAATATTTCATCCCTCTATCACTTCCAAATTACTATCTTTGCCCCATGCACGAAACGATTTTAATCCTCGATTTTGGTTCTCAATACACTCAGTTAATTGCACGCAGAGTTCGCGAACTAAACGTATATTGTGAAATACATCCTTACACTAAAATTCCCGAAATAACACCCGATATCAAAGGAGTCATCCTCTCAGGTAGCCCTTTTTCGGTTCGCAATGCACAAGCTCCCAACCCCGATTTGTCAGCTTTCAAAGGAAAGCTGCCTTTGCTCGGAGTTTGCTACGGTGCACAGCTCATGGCCCACACCTTTGGTGGCGAAGTGCAAGCTTCCGAACACCGCGAATATGGCCGTGCCAACCTTTCTTTTGTCGATGCCACCAATCCGCTGTTTCATTCCATCAGCAACCATTCTCAGGTTTGGATGAGTCATGCCGACACCATCACACGTATTCCTGATAACTTCAACATCATATCATCCACCAAAGATGTAAAGTTCGCAGGCTATCAAATTCAAGGCGAATCTACCTTTGGTATCCAATTTCACCCCGAAGTGTATCATAGCACCGAAGGCAGCACCTTACTCAAAAATTTTGTGGTAGGCATCTGCGGTTGCCACCAACAGTGGACTCCCGACTCGTTTGTAGAAACCACCATTTCCGAATTAAAACAACAACTCGGAAACGATAAAGTAGTATTAGGTTTAAGTGGAGGAGTCGATTCATCAGTAGCAGCAGTGCTTTTGCACAAAGCCATTGGCAAAAACCTCTATTGCATATTTGTCGACAATGGTTTGCTTCGCAAAAACGAATTCCAATCCGTGTTAGATTCCTATCAACACATGGGCCTCAACGTAAAGGGAGTAAATGCCAAAGACCTTTTTTATTCCGCCCTTGATGGTGTTACCGACCCAGAGAAAAAACGCAAAGCCATCGGAAAAGTATTTATTGATGTGTTCGACCTCGAGTCGAAACAAATAGAAGATGTAAAATGGTTAGCACAAGGCACCATCTATCCCGATGTGATTGAATCCATATCCGTAAAAGGACCATCAGCCACCATCAAATCGCATCACAACGTAGGCGGCTTGCCCGATTACATGAAATTAAAAGTAGTAGAGCCTCTTAAAACATTATTCAAAGACGAGGTGCGAAGAGTAGGCAAAACATTAAACATCGATGATGCCATTCTCAATCGCCATCCTTTCCCCGGACCAGGTTTGGCCATCCGCATCCTTGGCGACATCACTCCCGAGAAAGTGAGAATATTGCAAGAAGTAGATGCCATATTCATCAACAACCTCAAAGACTCGGGCCTTTATAAAGACGTTTGGCAGGCAGGTGCTATCTTTCTTCCAGTTCAATCTGTTGGTGTGATGGGTGACGAACGTACTTACGAAAATGCAGTGGCCTTACGTGCCGTTTCTAGCACCGATGGCATGACAGCCGATTGGTGTCACCTGCCTTACGAATTTTTAGGTAAGGTGTCGAACGAAATCATCAACAAAGTGAAAGGTATCAATCGTGTGGTTTACGACATTAGCTCCAAACCACCAGCAACCATCGAATGGGAATAATATTGGCAGGTATCACATCTATGAATTATACAACAACCTTTTTTTCTCGTTTCCGTTTAAAGTTTTTATCCATCATCGCCTTGGTGTTTTTGATTGCGTCCTCTTCGTTTGCTCAAAAGAAAGCCGAGTCAGATGGAAAATCATCTAAAACCACCGTGGTAGCAGGTGTTAAATATTATTTACACACGGTAGAAAAAGGTCAAACCTTGTTTGCCATTGCAAAAATATATGGTCGCATGGTAAACGATTTAGTAATCGAAAACCCCGAAGCCATTGATGGCATTAAGCCCGGACAAGTATTGAAAATTCCTTTTGATAAATCGAAACCACGCGAAGAAGCAAGCCATGCCAAAGAAACACCAAGCATCGATTCATCAAAATACAGTTTTCATAAAGTAGAAAAAGGACAAACTTTATATTCCATTTCAAAACAATACAAAGTGACCGAAGAAAAAATAAAGGCTGCCAACCCTGACATTACCGATGGTATAAAAATAGGGCAAACGCTTAAGATTCCTGTTGAAAAAACTAAAAAGGAAACACCTACCAAAGAGAAGGAAGTAGCAGTAAAAGAAAAAACAACGAAAGAAGAGAAAACTGCGAAAGAAGAAAAAGCTCCTGCTGATAAAAAAGAGAAGAAAGAGAAAAAGGAAAAAGGCGTAAAGCAGGAAGAAGTAACCACTGGTAAAGTGCAGACTGCCGAAGAAAAACCAAAGGAAGTAAAAAAGGATACCATTGTTCCTTCCATCTATAAATCAAAAATAAAATCGGAATACAACATTGCTTTCTTCTTGCCGTTTCATGCTGACGAAGCCAATGCCATTGACATCGATAAACTATTGAGTGGCGAAGAACAACTTTCGAACAAATCGAATGTGGCTTTATCCTTCTTCGAAGGAGCTATGATTGCTATCGATTCGCTCAAAAAACAAAAGCTAAATGCTAAGATTTATGTTTACGATATAGATGATAAAGATTCGGCAAACGTGGTGAACCTCCTCAAAAAACCAGAGTTAACCAAAATGGATTTGATGATAGGCCCTTTGTATGGTTCGGGCTTTATACCTGTTTCGAAGTTTGCGAAAGAAAACAATATTCCCATCGTTTCTCCTTTTATTCAAATCAACAAAATTTTGTTCAACAATCCTTTTGTTTGCAAAGTCATTCCTTCCACCACACTTCAGGTGGAGCAAATGGCGCATTACGTTGTCGATTCGTTTGGAAAACAAAACATCATCCTTGTTGACAATAGCAACACCCGCGAATCGTCATTCTTTAATGCTTTCAAAAACACCGCCAACACTCGCTTGCAAGCTGCTGGTTTATCGGCCAACGATTCGGTGAAACTGGCTAAAGGTTTGGGTGGAGTAGAGGCTATGTTGAGTAGTACTAAAACCAATGTGGTGGTATTGCCATCTACCAACCAACCTTATGTAACCGAGTTCATCCGTGGTTTACGTGGCAAACGCGATAAGTTTAAGATTGTGCTCTTTGGCCTGCAAAATTGGACTTCTTACGACAATCTCGATTTCGAATACCTCAACGATTTATCCTTGCACATTGCTGCCAATACCTTTATCGATTATTCAAATCCTGCTACTGTTTCGTTCATCAATAAATATCGCACTACTTATAAAACCGAACCCGAAATGTACGTGTATCAAGGCTTCGACATTGCTTATTATTTCATTTCCGAATTGCAAAAGAATGGAACCGGTTTCTTGAAAACCATTTCGGAGCACAAGTTTCATGGTATAGAGACCGATTACGATTTCAAGCAATTCCCTTCTGATAGCGGATTTGAGAACAAGTTTGTTCACATCCTCAAGTACAAAGATTATAAATTGGAGAAAGCAAACTAATCTTCTTTCTTAGTTTCAAAAAAACTACTATTGATGAAACTAATTATTCATTTTTTGTTCTGCTTAAGTTTGTGTTTCTCTCCTTTGTTCGCTCAAAACGCTGACATCAGCCTGTTGCGAAGCATCAATCTGAATAGAGATAAATCGCTCGACCCTTCGTTTAATTTTATTACCAACAGTGTAAATCCCGTTGTTATTGCTGTTCCCATTATTTCGTTTGCCGCAGGTTGCATAGCTCGCGATAGCGCAATGCGCAAGCGAGGCTTGTACATTGGCGAATCGCTTATTGTTTCGGCCTTTGTGTCCACGGCATTAAAGTACAGTGTGCAGCGCCCTCGCCCTTTCGTCACCTATCCCGACATAGAAAAACAATCCTCGGGTGGTAGTTATTCGTTTCCATCGGGGCATACATCGGCTGCATTTTCGTTAGCCACCTCTGTGAGTATTGCTTGGCCTCGCTGGTATGTGGTGGTGCCAACGTATGCATGGGCAGCAGGTGTGGGCTATTCGCGGATGCACCTCGGAGTGCATTATCCTACCGATGTGTTAGCAGGTGCATTGGTGGGCAGTGCAGCAGCATTGCTCACGCATCATCTCAATAAATGGGTTAATAGAAAAACCAAACACCCTATCTTGTATTATTAATGGAAACTTAGAAGTGGCTGTGGACAACCACTTGCGAGAGGTTAAATAAAAAGGTGTTCGTCAGTGTACATGCCTTTTATGGTTTTGTAAGGTAGCTTACCCCCATGCAAGGTTTTGTAGATAAATAATCGAAAGCGGATAAATATATTTTTCATAATCGTTAGCAAAATAAAACCTGATTCCCTTTTTTACATTTAAAACTGGATTTTTAACTATCAGTGTTTTTAATTGAATCTCGAGCAAACATCGTAAGCTCTTGTTCGGCAACAAAAGTAGCAGACCAATATTATGAGTAAATGAAGGAAAAGCTAAGGAATTGTGAAAGTTTTTTACCGCAGTAGGCAATAGATTCACCGCAAAGGCAGAAAGACGCTAAGGCAATTGTGCAATTATGCAGTAGGTAAAAGATTTACCGCTAAGGCAGAAAGACGCAAAGACAATTTTGCAATTATTCAGTAGGCATAAGATTTACCGCAAAGACACAAAGGCGGAAAGACAATTTTGCAATTGTTCAGTAGGCAATTGTACAAACGCCATTAAATAGGATACTGCAATAAGGTCAGGGATTTCTCACTGCGTTCGAAATGACACCATACATGTGTTAGTTATAGGAACAAAAAAGGCGGCTTTGCCGCCTTTTTTGTTCCTCCCCCTCTCCCGAAAACAACTGTCATTTCGAACGAAGTGAGAAATCTACATCAACTAGCACAAAGAAAATTTCGCAGTAGGCAATTAGGCAAACGTTCAATTGTTCTAGTATTCGCTTGTTCTATTATTCAATTGTTCGAACAAACGAACAGCTGAACATTCGAACAATAGAATTTCGAAGTGACGCAATTCAAATAAAAAAAGCCCCTCACATTTCTGCTCAGGGCTTCTTTTTCGCCTAATCGCTATTACCTATTTACTATTTACTATTCGCTATTCGCTATTCGCTATTCACTAATCGCTATTCCCTATTACCTATTCACTATTCCCTATTCACTATTCCCTCCCTTAAATAATAGTTGCCGAAAATGGCATTCCATCTTTGCCTGCTTCGCCACGATTGTTGAGGTAATAACAAATGATATAAACCGTTTTGCCAAGTTGGTCGGCAGTGAATATCATCTCAAATTCGATGTTTTTTTCAGGATTTTGAATCACATAATCTTTCGGGTTAGGAGCAGGAGCACCAGCAGCTACTATGGCCATTTTTATTCCTACGGACGCTACATCTTTAGGTTTACCTTTTTTGAACGGTGCTTCGGGATTCAAGGCAAT
>CAIWDF010000261.1 GCA_903911435.1 uncultured Bacteroidota bacterium | reverse complement strand
GGGTCAGTACAAAGGCATCATGGGGTCAGTACAACGGTATCGTGGGGTCAGTATAACGGTATCGGTAGTGGCGTTTTAAAAAGTCCCAAATTGCCCCAAAAGGCAAAAAAAGGAAAAAATTACCCTAATTTCATCCTCGGGTTGGTATTTTTCACCAACAAACCTAACAAATAAATAAGGAATAGTTAGCAATTAAAGCTTGTTGGTGAAAACCCTACAAGCACAAAAAAACCTTCAAAGTTTATAAGCCTTGAAGGTTTTACTAAAACTATCATTCTACACTACGATTAATCTTCCACCACTTTTCCTATACCTTCGTTTTTTATTCGTTTCACAGCAGGGTTTCCTTTGTAGCGCACCCCACCCACTCCATTCGAAGTGATGGTGAGGTCTTTGCTGGCATACACTTCGGCAGCACCTATTCCATCCACATCCAAGTTTAGTTTTTCGTTCAGCAACCCGAAGGCATTGATAAGCCCAAGCCCCGAATGTTTGATAGAGGTTTCTTTCATGGTTCCCGAAAGTTTAAGTTCGCCCACCGTTTCCGAATTCACACTCAACTTATCACCTTCCACATTTAGTTCAGTAAGTCCTACTCCTTTGCAGTCGAGCGACAGCGCACCTACCTTGATAGGACTCGTACATTTAAGTTTGCCAACACCATTGGTAGTTATGCTCGAAAGATGCACCACACTTATATAAATATTAATTTTCTTCATCTTCCCGATGGAAGTACTGTCGCGCATAGTTACCGACAATACATTATTGGTTACCGAAGATACGATTAAGGATTGTAAGTTTTCGTCCGTTTCCACCTTCACTTGTTCTTTATCGCCTTGCGACAGAAACACATTGAACACTCCATTAATTTCTATTTTATCGAACGTAGAAATAGGTCGTTCTTGAGTTTGTACGTTTCCATTTCCGTTTACTTTGGCTTGGTTGTCGTTGTTCGAAATGGTGATGTCATCGCATCCTGCAAACGAAATCGAAGTGGCAACAATGCTTAAGGTGGTGATAAAAAGGTTCATCATAAATAAATTTTTAAGGTTAATTTCTAAGGTAAGACGAACGAGGGAATTAAAAAGTTACAACCCGTTTAAAAAATATTTTCTTTTGAATTGAACTTTGCACAAAGGGTAAGTAAAACCAATTAAGTCATCGACTTTTTGGTGAGCTTATGCAAAGGATAACGAAGCAGAATGTAAAAATGATTCCAAAGCGTAGCTACCAAGCCATAATGTTTTGTCATGATGCGGAAACGCTCCATCCAAGCAAACCGTTGATGGTGATGCGAGGTGCCACCCGCTAAGAATTTCGAAATGTAGATGCCTGTGTTCACCGTACTTTCCGATTGCTTGAGTACATTTATCACCCAATCGATATCGGCAGCAATGCGGTAATCGACATTGTAAAAATCGCAAAGCAAACGTTTGGCAATAAACGATTGGTGCGATACACACATGCCATGGCGCAAGCTTTTCCAATCCATCACAGCAGGAGGTTTTAATCTTCTATCGCCAATCACTTCGCCTACTGCATTCATCACCGCTGTGTTGCCATAGTATACATCGGCATTGGCTTTGGTGGCAAATACCTTCTTCAAGGTATCTTTGTCGTAAAGTTCATCGCCAGCATTCAGAAACAAGATATAATCGCCTGTGGCATTCTTCAAACTTTTGTTCATGGCATCGTATATGCCATTGTCTTTACCCGAAAGGATAAGTGCTATTTGCGATTGGTAATGCTCGGCAAGTTCCAAGGTGCCATCGTCCGAACCTCCATCAATAATAAGGTATTCGATGTTGAGGTAAGATTGTGAAATAACACTGAGAATGGTTTTTTCTAACAACGGTTTGGCGTTGTAAACCACCGTCACCACACTTATTTTCGGATTGAATTGCATTTAGTTTCTAAAAAATATTCCGTTGCATTGCAATACTTTTCCTGTGGCATTATCAGTAAAAGCAGGAACAATGCTTGTAAGCTGAAATCCTTTTTTCTGCATGTATTCCAGCACCTGAGGCAAGAGCCAATTTTGGTTTTCGTATAAAGGAATCAATGATATTTCCATCTCTATTCCTTTCGCTTTATCTATCATCCTTTCGGCACCCTTCAATACTTCTTGTTCAAAACCTTGAACATCTATTTTCAAAAAGATATTCTTCGAACCACTAATATAAGCTTGAGCAGCCTCGTCAAGAGGCACTACTTTTACTTTTTCTTTACCTATAATCTTCGATTCGGGAGCCCCTTCGATATGCGAATCGAGCATATTAAGCAAGGTACTACTCACCGAGTTTGCCGAAATATTAATTTCTATCTCTTCGTTTTTAGCACCTACCGCACAGCGTGGAGCAACGGTCCACTGAGGGAATCGCTTACTTTCGCGTTCGATGATTGAATGCACCGAAGATAAAGGCTCAAACGAAACTATTTTATTGGAATATCCAGCATCCATAATACCTATGGCATATTGTCCTTTATTGGCGCCAATATCAAAAACAAGGTTGATATGGTAATGTTGCAATAGTTTTATGCGTCTTAAATCTTCGCTAGTGCCTGCATTGTACTTGCGAATTAATATACCGAAACGCTGAAATATTTTTTTTGTACTCCGTTCAAAACCGTTCATAAAATCTCCTTCTAAATAATTCACAATATTAAGAATTTTGTTTCTATCAAAGTAATTAAAAAGTGAGTAGCCTCATTGTCAGCCCTTTTTAATCAAACAAAAAACTTAAATGAGTTTCTTCGCCACAATTACACAACACCATTATTTTATTTACATTTGCCGTTGAATATCAATGGAAAAAATAGTTAAAGAGCTCGTATGGTTTATGAAACAAAGTGCAAACACGTTTGCATCCATCATAAAAGTACTTATTAAATCGAAAAGCAGCAAAGGGTTTCCCATGGCCGCTTCCTCTTCAGCTATCGTGCTTGGCAATGGTCCTTCGTTGAGAACATCATTGGAGAAGTATCCTGCATTTTTTCATCAACATCCACTGATTGCTGTCAATAGTTTCTCCATCACGCCAGAATATAGTTTGCTGAAACCAACCTATTATGTAGTTCTCGACCCGGGATTTTGGTTTGGCGATTCGGAAGTGGTGACCAATACCATAAAAGGATTGGTTGAGAAAACTTCGTGGCCACTGAATTTAATGGTTCCTCATCTTGCCAAAAAATCTCCCTTGTTTGCCACACTCGAAAAACAAAATCCCAACATTAAACTTGTCTATTTCAATTATACCGTTTATAAAGGATTTAAAGGAATTGGGCATTGGCTCTACCGAAAGAACATGGCTATGCCTCAATCGCAAAATGTAATGGTTGCCTCACTCTTTCTTGCTTTAAACATAGGTTTCAAGGAGGTTTACTTATTTGGAGCTGACCATACTTGGCACGAAAGCTTGATGGTGAATAATGAAAACGTTGTTTGTTTTAAGGATAGTCACTTTTACGAAGGAACAGAAAAAACAACCTATCGACCATTTTACAAAGGTATACATCTGAAAGAAACCTTTACATCAGAAGAAGTGTTCGTTACCTTTTCAAAAATATTTAAAGGTTATATGCAAGTAGAACACTATTCAAAATACTTGGGTTCGAAAATATACAATGCTAGTGAAGTCTCGTTTATTGATGCATTCGAACGCACTAAACCATCAACACAACAATCGACATAAACAAAACCAATAAATGACAACAATATTCTCTTCTCCTTTCACCTATTGGATAAAATGGGTATTCACAAAGTGGAAACTAAAATTGAAATACGGTAAGCAACATTTGCAAATAGAATACATGGCCGAAATAAAAGATTGCAAATTTGGCTATTACAATACCATCTATAAATTTGCTCGCCTGCGTAATTCTGAATTAGGCGATTTTAGTTATGTAGCACGCAATTCGCAAATTTATAATACCACTGTGGGTAAATTTACTTGCATTGGTCCAAATGTGAGCGCAGGTATGGGAGCGCATCCTTCAGAAGGTTTTGTTTCCACACACCCTTTATTCTACTCTACCCTTGGACAAGCTGGAGGATTAGTGATTGTGGATGAAAATTTATTTGAAGAATTTCCTCATACCGAAATAGGAAATGATGTATGGATTGGCAACAATGCCATCATTAAATATGGAATAAAAATTGGCGATGGTGCTATCATTGGCTCTGGAGCCACGGTTACAAAAGATGTGGAACCATATAGCATAGTTGGTGGTGTACCTGCTAAAATAATTAAGTATCGTTTTTCTGAAGAACAGATTGAGTTTCTGCTCAATTTAAAATGGTGGGATAAAGATTTAGAATGGTTAAAAGCCAACAAAGAACTTTTCAGGAATTTTGGAGCGTTCGAAAAGGAACTCTCGAAACAATAAATAATAGAGAGAGGTAAGCCTCAGCACACATGGAGTACGTCATCATTTGTTTGGTTGCTTTTGCTGGTTCAGGGCTTACCTTGTTTTCTGGATTTGGCTTAGGCACCTTGCTTGTGCCAGTTTTCGGCTTGTTCTTCCCTATTGAGATAGCCATATCATTAACCGCTGTCGTTCATTTCCTCAACAATCTTTTCAAATTAATACTACTAGGTAAATCAGCCGACAAAAAGACCATTTTTCGATTTGGAATTCCTTCGGTGATTGCTGCTTTTTTTGGTGCTTACACCCTTTACTTTATTTCCGATTTACCCTATATCACACAATATGTTCTTTTTGATAAAACCATCTCCATCTTACCAGTAAAACTCACCATAGGTTTGTTGCTCATGCTTTTTTCTTTGTTCGAAATTATTCCACGTTTCAAAAATTGGCAAGTAAACGAACGTTACTTAAGTATAGGAGGTTTCCTCAGCGGCTATTTTGGTGGATTGTCGGGTAATCAAGGTGCTTTAAGGAGTGCCTTTCTCATTCGCGCTCAACTCTCCGCTCAAAGTTTTATTGCCACAGGTGTTGTTATTGCTTGTCTCACCGACATCGCTCGCTTGCTAGTGTATTCAAACACTAACTTTCATTTTATCAATTCTTCCAATGCTCCACTAGTTGCTTTGGCGACCCTTTCGGCATTTACTGGAGCTTTTTTGGGCAATAAATTATTGAAAAAAACCACAATCAAAACCATTCAATCCCTTGTAGCTATTATGCTATTTGTGTTCGCATTGTTTTTAGTTTTTGGTATTATTTAATTATCGGTTGGTAGTTCGGTAAACTCTGCTTATTTTTGACCCTTATTTAAAAACAAAAACAATGTTAGATTTAAACGGAAAGTCAATTTTAATTACTGGAGGAACAGGTTCGCTAGGAAAACATCTTACAAAAACGATATTTGAGAAATTTCCAAATGTTAAGCGTCTTGTGATTTATTCAAGAGACGAGCAAAAACAATTTGAAATGGCTCAAGAATATGCTCCAAGCAAATATCCTGCAATACGTTATTTTATTGGTGATGTAAGAGATGCTGACCGTTTGAAAAAAGCATTTAAAGACATTGAAATTGTAATTCACACTGCAGCTATGAAACACGTTCCAATTGCAGAATACAATCCAATGGAATGTGTAAAAACGAACGTTCTCGGAGCGGAAAACGTAATCAACGCTGCACTTGAAACCGATGTAAAGAAAGTAGTTGCGCTTTCAACCGACAAAGCAGCAGCGCCTATAAACCTATACGGAGCAACGAAATTATGTTCGGACAAATTGTTTGTTGCGGCTAACAATATTAGAGGCAAACATGATATTAAATTCTCGGTAGTTCGTTATGGTAACGTGATGGGCTCGAATGGTTCTGTAATACCTTTCTTTATCAAAAAGAGAAAAGAAGGCGTTTTGCCTATAACCGATGTGAACATGACGCGATTTAACATTTCGCTGCAAGAAGGAGTAGATTTGGTTTTACATGCCATGGAAACTGCATGGGGAGGAGAAATATTTGTACCT
>CAIWDF010000260.1 GCA_903911435.1 uncultured Bacteroidota bacterium | reverse complement strand
GGAAATGTAGAAGTAGGCCAAGAAACAAAAGATATAAAATAAAAGCCTTCGAGAGATGAACTCGGAGGCTTTTTTGTTTTGTGAAATGAAGAAAAAAATAGATAAGCTTAGCAATAATAATTAACCTCAAAAAACAAAAAAGCATGAAAAAATTAATCTTAATCTTAACATTAGTAGGAATCCTATTTGGGTATAACGCGGAAGCACTAACGCAGTTTCACGAATTTAATTATTCCGAGAGTTCTGCAAATGCAGGGTCGTCTGGTAATCTTAATATAACTCAGTGTACATCAACTACTGTTACTTTTGTTATTGGATCAACCATCACCAACAATAATGCAAGTACAACAGGAAATATTAGTTCTGTAACAATTCATTTGCCAGTAGGTATCATCTTTTCAAGTTGTTCTACAGCAGGTGTAATAGTAAACAGTAGCAATCCTCAGCAACCAATATTCAATTTTGGTACATCAAATCAAACCGTAAGTTTGTCAATAGATATTCAAGCCTGTATTTGGCTAACAAATGCAACAGGAAACACCACGATAGACGTTAAAGATGATATGGGGGTTAATTTTACGGCAATTGCTAATAATTCTTCTCAGATATTAAATTATATAGTTCCTATTGTGACTGCGCTTCCTTTAATTGTCACACCATTTACCAATGGTGGATCTTTAAGCTATATGATGGCAGCAGGGGATATGGGAGAATTGGTGTTTCAATTCACTAGTACAGCTTCCTTACAAGATATAACTATCGATTTGTCGGATTTGGAGTATATTACACTAGCTTCAAATGGAGGTAGTCCATACTCTTATTGGATAGATGATATTCCATCAACAATTGGGTATTGCAGTGGGAATGGCACTCCTGTAGTTGTCCCTTCGCTATATACAACGACACAAGTATCATCAAAAGTAATTACCTTAAGTCTCGCGATATTGAGTGGAGGATCAAAAACAGTGCATCTTTGTTTTAGGGCTATATGTCATCCTAATATTTCACACGATGAGAATATTAATTTCAGAACCTGTGAGGGTTATAATGAGTCCATTTTATCTAATGTCTCGGTGGTTGAGAATACACCTTCAAGTATGAGTGTAAGTAGAGTAAGGACGAACTCGACTATTGCGAATAATGTAGGAGGGGTAGATGGTAGCGAAACATTTGTGATAACAAACCATAGCTTTAATGGATGTGATAATCCATCAACCACCACTTACGCTTTCAAATACACAAACACCACCAACCCTGTAAATTCAACAACCAATGAACGTGGATCAGCACAATTGACGGATATAAAAGTATATTTTCAACTTACTGATGATTTAGGGTCAATCTCGAGTTTAAAATTAAATGGTGTAGAATTATATAATACAACAGGGGGTGACCTTTTTAATATAATGCGAAGGTGTACCTCTCCAACACAAAACGATTTTACTCCACCTGTATTTTCTGGAAGTAATGCTATAATTTATAGTGCTTCGAATAGGATAAGTACTTATTTAATTGACTTTGCTCTTTTAAGTACTGCTTCTTTTCCAGGAAATTCCCACCCATTTGGCACGATTTATCCAGGACAAACAGGAGGAACTTTGATGGATGTAGATGGAGATGGATTTATAGATGATTTATTGGGGCAAAATGTTGTTGGTAGTAGCGGTACAGCAACAGGAGGAGCTTTCGTGATAACAGTTGATTTTGCATATAATAATGATAATGCGGGATGCGTATTTAAAAATACTCTCGGAATAGCTGATCCTTATTCGACTACTGATCCAGTAGGACATCTGTATTATTTACAAACGAGTGTAAAATACAATAACCAATGTAATGATTTTGATCTAGGGGACCATCATAATTTCAGAACATACCCAAGACCTTTTGGACCAGATGCTCAGTTTCGATACTCTTCAGGAGATCAAAATCTTTCCCACTTAAATATCCCACCAGATGTTAATTTTGGAGATGTATTCATGGCAACTATATGTCCCAATGAAGTACAGGAATGGCAAAATGAAGATTTTAAGTTTAATTGCCCTTCGGGGTATCATAATATCCATATGGAATTACCGCTTGGGTATTCTTTATCATACACAAACCCAATTATACCGTTATCGGCTAACACAGGAAAAATACCTATAACACTTTTAGGTCAACTTTTTTGCAACAATTCTCCAATTACTGGCCAATATTATGCTTTTATTCAAGAACATCCAGAGGTATTACCAACGGATAATTCTCCCTGTACACCTGGATGGATTGACATTAATCTTAATTATGACGCTAGTTCTACAAACCCTTATGGTTTGCTACCTCTGCTAACCTGCTCCAATGCGAATAAAATGCCAGGCATCGATTGCATTTCTATTCCATTGGTGTATAATTGTAATAATTGTCAGGGGCAGAATTCTGGATCAACTAATGCTTTCACAGATCCTTTTACCTACTCGATGGAATATATATGTTGTACTAACCCTACTGCTAATGAATTTCCACCGCCAGCAGGGCATTGCGGGGAGCAGGTGGCAAGGGCAGCAGCAAGCACAGTACACCATACCTGTGGAACATGTTCTGCAACCCATTTTGAAACATTTGCAAATGAGACACATAATTCGTTCACATTTGAAAGAAGAACATTTGGGTGGGCTTGCCCAAATACAACAATTGACCCTTATGGATACGACAGTAACACCCTTACCACAGCAACTCAACTTAATGCAAGTAGTCCGGGAATAAACCTAAAGGCTGCTTATTCGAATGATAAAGTTGAGGCACAAATAGAGGGAGAGTTTTCTGGAGGGAATCCGAGTGATTATTCTAGAATATTTTTAAGATTAAGATATAATACTATCCTCGGATGTGTCAATCCTGTAATTTTTATGCAAGATCCAAATATTCAAAGTAGCATTGTAGCGACTGATGATGCAACCGGTACTTCCTTTACAACAACGAATGTAACGTACGCTTCGTTCGGATACACTGGTGCTCCAGTATCAGGGAAGCGGTACCTGGAATTTAATATTGATCCTACCTCATTCATCAATGGACATAGTTACCATTTGGTAGCAGATATACATTTAATCGTAAAAAGTACACATCCTGCAAGTTCGACTACTTTTTTTACCACTGGCGAACACCATTTGGATGATTTTAGAGGTGAGTTTATGGGTATACTACTGTCAGGGCAAGAAGAGCTATCGTGTGATAACTGGGGTGCAGAATTCACTATTTTGCAGCCAACAAACACGTTTTACAAAAAACAGCAAGTTTTTTCACCTCTTACCTCTACAAATAATTCGTGCAGTGTATTTGATTATTCAATTATATTTTCAGTATGGAAGGGTACTCTCGAACCAAGTCATGCCGATTTTCCAAATGAGTTTAGACCATATGCTAAATTGGATGATTTTGTTTCTATTGTAATTCCTCCAGGTTATACACTACAAGGTGTAAAGTTTGGGATGCATGTAGATAATTACACATCGAATGGAGGAATAAACAATTTCGCTAATCAAAATCAGACAATGATATCGCAACAAATGAATGTTTCGGATTACACCTATGACCAAAACACTAATACGGTATCATTTCATGGATTGCACAATGGAAGCTCAACATGGCCACTTCTTGATTGTAAACTAATTAATATTTATAGCACAGTTGCGGAAGTAGGATATCCTCTTTATGCAATTATATTGCAGTTACAACCGGATTGTGATGCCCCCGCATTAGATCAACTTAATGTTAACGCTAAATTGATTCAGAATTATCAAAATCAAGATGCGATGAACATAGTTAATGAGAATGAAATAATAGTGCCTAATGCAGCATCTCCAAATGGTTTTATGGTATCACATGTATCACCAAATGTTAATTTTCACCCTCCTTCAAGTGGCTTTACTCAATCGGGAACTTTGCTGACTAGTCCAGTTTACAGTTATTGCTTTTCGGGTGATCAATATGTAACAAATGGATTCTTATATTTACCAAATACTACCTTTAATGCCTATTTTCAAAATTTGGTATTAACATTGAATGCTGCTGCTTGTAGTGTTAGTGGAGCAGAATTGCCCCCAATTCAAATAATCCCGTATGACAGCAATGTAGCAGGTTTCAACCTGCCAGGGTTTTCTTTAAGTGGCTATACTCCCAGTCTGAACAATTTAGAGGATAGGTGCATTTGTTTTAACTTAACAGGAAATATTACGAATGTGCCTGATTGTGCTTTACCCCAAAATTCAAATGGCAGCTATACATTTGATTTACCAATTGAATATATATACAGTTGTACGGGTGCTGCACCTTATTGCCCAACCTATAACCAACCGAATATAATACATTGCACTTTCTTTTTAGACTCTACTTATGTGCCTGCGCCAACCATTACAGCTACGGCTTCTGTAACTAATGTTTGTCCAAGCACATCAGTGACTTTGTCGGCCAGTTCGAATGTTAGTGGGACAACAAATTATAGTTGGAGTGATGGAATTAATACTATTAGTACAGCTCAAACATTTACTGTTAGTCCTACAGCAACAACCACCTACATTGTAACAGGAGTTGATGCAGTGAGTTTGTGTTCAAACACAGCTACAGTTACCGTTACGGTGAATCCAACAGTTGTGGTTAATTCCCCAACCATATGCAGTGGGCGCACGGCACTACTAACTGCCTCAATTATTAATTCAACTGGAAATGCAACCTATACTTGGAGTGCAGGTGCAACATCGACAGGGGTGAATACAGCATCGGCTACACCTACAATTACAACCACCTATACAGTAACAGGGAATAATGGAACTTGCTCAAATACTGCGATTAGTACTGTTACTGTAGTAGCACTACCAAGCATTACTGTAAATTCGGCCACTATATGTTTGGGGCAAACGGCTCAACTGACGGCAAATGGAGGAACTTCATATACATGGTCAGCTGGAGCTATCAGTACTGGAGTAAATACTGCTGAAACTCTGCCTGCTACTGCTACTAGTTCGACCTATACAGTAACAGGTACGAACTCCGGGTGCAGCAATACAGCGCTAAGCACGGTAACTGTAACCCCTGTGATTTGGTCAGTATCGGTAAATGATCCAATCATTTGTGAAGGAGATGTAGCAAATATTGAAGTAGTAGCAAATAACCTTACTTCGGTAACTTGGGGAGCAGGGCTAACTTCTACAAGTGGGACAACTGCAACCGCTATGCCAACTACAACTACAAACTACACCGTGTCAGGCATTATCGGAACTTCACCAGGATGCCCTGTTTCAACGGCATTTACAGTTACCGTGGTGCCATATCCAATTATCTCGGTAAATTCGCCAACCATTTGTGTTGGTGAGACTGCGAACTTAATTGCGACCGGGGCCATTTATTATACTTGGCCGAATGGAATAACACCTTATGGACAATCGTCTACTGCGAATGCATCACCGTCTAGTACGACTACTTATACTGTAACTGGAGGTGAATATGGATGCACTAGTACAACAACTACTACCGTAACAGTAAATCCTTTACCAATATTAAGTGTAACTGCAAGTACAACTAGTGTGTGTGCTGGAGCGAGTGTAACATTAACAGGAGGGGGTGCTGTAACTTATGTTTGGAACAATGGAGTGCAGAATGGGGTGCCTTTTGTACCAACCACAACAGATGAATATACTTTAACAGGAACAGATGGAAACGGCTGTAGTAATACGGCAGGTGTAGTGGTAAGTGTAAATTCATTGCCTGATATACAACCGATTACAAATATAAATATTTGTGATGCGACAAATGCGACTTGGTACACTATTCCAAATTACAATTCGAACTATACTTATATAATAAGTGCACTTTCTGGCACGTATTATTTGAATGGAATTTCGCCAGTTGATAATCAAGGAAATTTTTCGATTAACTGGAACTCACAAGCGGTGATTTATGGTTCGACATTAACTATAACTGTTATTGATGGTAATACATGTTCAAATTCAATAACCATTGACATGCTTGCTTGCTGTGATGATGGGATAACACCTATGTTTTCCAATAAGAATGCCACTGATTTGATAAATTACTATGGCATAGCAGGTAGTTTACCAACATTATCAAGTGAAACCTTTATCATTTCAGGAGTGTTTACAGTTGATCAAGATTTAATGTTATGGGATTGTAATGTTCTCTTGAACAAAGATGCAATTATTATAGTATCACCTAATGTAACTTTCACGATTGATAAATCGCATTTGCATGCATGTAGCAACAATATGTGGAGGACAATTCGGGTTGTTGGTCCACATGCACATGTCGAAACGTTTGCGGCTGTAATAGAAGATGCGGATGTTGCAATCACATCGGTAAGTGGAGGCCAATACGTATTAGATGAAACTTTATTTAATAAAAACCATATTGGATTGAGCGTAAGCAATTATGGAGGCAATATGAGCAATTGTGTTGTAGTAGCTTCGTTTTTTACTTCTCGAGATTTTAGCGGTTTAGATTTAATCAATAGTTCTGCAATACAAAGTGCGTATGCAACCCCTTCTGTTGTTTATCCGCCAGCAAATCTTTTATCAGGTCAGCGCGCTTACGTGGGTATAGAAGTTAATTCGATGTCGACATTAAGTTCGAATTTGAGCTTAGGAATAAGTAATAATCCCAATTATTTAGTTCCCATCAGTGTTAATACTTTTGATTATTTACAATGTGGTATACATTTGACGAATAGCCATGCTCGCATAGTTAACAACTATTTTGAGAATATTGATTATTTACATTTTCCACTGCAGAATTACCAAGTTGAAGGTACTGCGATATATGCTACCAGCCAACCAACACTAAATAGTATATTGACCATCGGTGGAGCAAATACACTAGAACCTAACTTTTTTAATGAATGTCGACAAGGTATTTATACTAATAATTGTTCGGCTGAAATTGCAAATAATTATTTTTCGAATATCTATAATGATGGTGCTTATGTAAAAAATTGTAAGTCACGAACACTAAACATTCATGACAATTATTTTGATTATGCTATGAGTGCTATTGAGTGTAATGAAATAAACATTGCAACTGGTATTTCAATTAAATCGAATTATGTGAATATGAACACTATTAATTCGGTGGTTTGGAGCAATGGAATTGTACCTGTTTTGGGTGGTGGGCCACTGCATTCTTCTTATGGTATTAGGGTAATGAATTTAAATACTGTAGCGATTCCAAGTAATTTAACGATTAATCACAATACTATTTATAATTCGATTACAGGTATTGAGGTTTGGCGTTCAGTTGATTTTGAAGTAGGACCGAACAATGATATTAATTTCCTTGCTGGGGTTGCAGGAAGTTATGAATATGGAATAAAAATAAAAGATTGCCCAAGCAGAGCAAAAGTACATGACAATACGATAACACGTAATTCATCTGTAAATCCACCTGACGAAACTAGCCCTGTGGGTATTGAAGTCTATAATTGCTCTAATGCCAGAATAAATTCGAATACAATGACGAAGATGGCAACTGGAATTTTAACGCAAGGGAATAATTGTTTGAACACTTTTTTTCAATGCAATGATTTGATAGATAATTACAACGGGTTCAGGTTTGGTAGTAGCGGTTTCCCTGCCCACATTTCTGACCAGATTGATTATAGCGGTAATGGAAGTAGTACACAAAGTACCGGAAATGATTGGCACGGTGGAACACAAGGTCCCGCAGGTTGGGTAACAGGATCTGTGCTTAATTCGATGCAAAATAAATGGTATTATTTAGCAGCTGGCAGTGCCACTGCAATTCAAGTGAATTCGACTCCTTTTATTTTACATTTTGCACCAACACTAAATCCCAGTACCTGCACTAGTGGGAACCGAAGCCCATCTCAAATAAGGGAAGCTTTATTAGGAAAAATAATAAGAGGAGAAAACAATTATACCCAGAATAGCGCAGAATATCTAATTCTTGATTCTACGTTTGCTTTTAATACCTTGGCAAAAAATGATTCATTATTGAATTTAGGAACTATGGATGATTCTCTCTACCAAAATTACTATAACTTTGTAAAAGGCACGAATATAGGAGCCTTCACCAAAGTGGATAAATTTGTACTGGATAGCATACAGGCAGATACTATCCAAGCGAAGATTGTAAATGATAATATAGTAACTAAAAACAGTATGGAAGATAATCAGAAGATAGTTAATACGATATACCTTAATCAACTTACATACGAGGGTGATAGCTTGTGTACCTCTAACGAAGATTATATATATACTGAAGATGAAGTGCAGCAATTATTAAATGTGGCCTATCAACACCCTGCTTTAGGTGGTGATGCAGTGTTCCAAGCAAGAATAATGTTGAAGATGGATATAATAGATGGAAACCATAGCCAACGAACCATGCAACTGATACCTCCTAAAGATAGTATTGCCAATGGTAATTTCAAACTCTTTCCAAATCCGAACAGAGGTAGCATGACGCTTGAATATAGCCTTAATAGTAGTGATATTGGCTTATTGTTAATTTATGACATAGCAGGTAAACAACTGAAAAGTTTCAAATTGCCGAGCGAAAACAAAATGTTAAACATTGATGCAGCCGAATTGAGTGCTGGTATTTATTATTACATCATAAAGGTGAACGACCTAAAGGTAAAAACTGATAAATTGGTAATCATTAAATGATTTCTAAAAATACATATTGTTATATCATTCTCCTCACCTCTCTCTTCTGGGGAGGGGCAGGAAGTGGTGCTTTTGCTCAATCACCTAACTTGGTTTTAAACCCTAGTTTTGAAAATTTTACACAATGTGAAAACGGGGGTTATTTATCTAGTGAAATACCTCCCTGGCATTCTCCGAGTAATAGTGTAATTTGGTATTTTAATACCTGTTCACAGAATAGTACATCAGGCGCACCGCAAAATGGATTCGGTTTTCAATACCCAAGAACAGGTAATGCCTATATGGGCATTTATGCTTATTTTAATGATACCTATTTTGAACAAAAAAGATATATAGCAGGTACTTTTTCAAGGCAATTATTAGCAGATAAAATTTATTGTGTGAGTTTTTATGTCGCTTTGTCCAACCCTCCTGTTACTTATGCCAGTCAAATGGCAATTACTCAATTAGGTGCTTATATTTCAGCAGATTCTTTTTATACCACTTCGGGTCTTACATTACCATTTATCCCTCAAGTAGAATCTCCCCCAGGAGTTTATTTAACAGACACTGTAAATTGGACTGAAATATCAGGAACATTTATCGCTCAAGGCGGTGAAAAGTACATAACTCTTGGCAACTTTCGTTTACCGGCAGATACCATAAGGATTCAAAGTGCCCCTGCAGACACATTTTCACGAGTTGCTTTTTATTTTATAGATGACGTAAGCGTAACGGAATGTGGTTCGGTGTTACCCAACCAAACTGCCTGTGGTAGTTATACATGGTATGGGCAAACCTATACCTCTAGTGGTACGTATACTCAAATAGTGCCTAATTCTTTTGGAGGAGATAGTACCCTTATGCTTAACCTAACTATACTTAATAATGCGGGTACATCGCTAACACAAACGGCTTGCAATAGCTTTACTTATGATGGCAATACCTTTAGTAGCAGTGGCACTTATGTGCAACACAACCAAAATTCGGTAGGTTGCGATAGCACCTTTACCTTATACCTAACTATTACTAATGATGTAAACGCTGTTATAAATGCCACAGCATGCAATAGTTATACGCTTAATAGCATTACTTATAACACCACTGGAACTTATACACAGCATTTAACTTCCTATAATGGCTGCGATAGTGTGCTTGCATTAAACCTTACTATAAATAATGATGTAAGTGGTGTACTGTCGGTATCCGCTTGCAATAGCTACACGCTGAATGCAATAACGTATGCTATTGGTGGTAATTATACTCAACACTTAACCTCTTATACTGGTTGCGATAGTGTGCTTGCATTAAACCTTACGATAAACAATGATGTAGGTAGTACACTTTCGGTATCTGCCTGCAATAGCTACACGCTAAATAGCTCTTCATATACTGCTAGTGGAACCTATGTTCAAAACTTTGCAGCGTCCAATGGTTGCGATAGCACCATCACATTATACCTTTCTATTGATAGCAGTAATGCAGCTGTAACCATCACCGACCCTACGCTAACAGCACAAAGCATTGGTACTTACCAATGGTTAAATTGTTCGATGGACTTTGCGCCTATTTTAAATGCCACCAATCAAAGCTATACCGCCACAGCCAATGGAGATTATGCAGTAATAATAACCAATGGAACTTGTTTAGACACTTCGGCATGTTATACAATATACACAGTAGGGTTTAATCAAATCGGAAGTAATGCAGAATTAATTATTACACCCAACCCAGCAACTAATGAAATAATGCTAACAACTAATCAACAAATAAAAAACATTGACATTTATAATGTACTTGGTGAAGAGGTGCTAAAACTAGAGCGAATAGCCAACAGCCAAAATACAATAGATATTAGTACATGGAAGGCTGGTGTATATTTTGTGGAAGTGGAAACGGAGAGGGGTATAGTAAGGAGGAAGTTTGTGAAGGAATAACTGGCTTTACGAATATACCCTTAGCGAAACCTAGTGCCTTAGCGTCTTTGTGGCAAACACCCTATTACCTATTCGCTAGTGCCTATTACCCCCCAACAACTACCCCGGAAGTCTCGAAATGTACTTATCCATTTCGTTTATTTGTTTCACTATTTCAGGTGTTTTAGGCTTTAGGGCCTTTGCTTTGCGGTAATGTTCTTTGGCTATTTTGTTTTGTTTGCGTTGTATTTCTATCGAACAAAGCTGAAGATGACAAGCCGCCAAGCTCTCTTTGTCGGGTATACCGGCTTTTACAGCACCTATCAAACTCAAACGAGCTTCCTTGGTTTGTCCTTTCTTTATTTGAATAAAAGCAAGTTGCATCAAGTTGGTACCTTCCATGTCGCCAGTAATCTTCGACTTTGTTTTCATGCCTTTGCGTATGCTGTTTTCGGCACCAGCCAAATCATCCGTAGCCATCATCAGGTTGCTTTGTATCATGTAATATCCCGAACGAATAGGTTTAAACAACAAGCGCGGAAACTTAATTTGTTTTAAGTATTTCTGAGCTAGTTCCACCTCGCCATCTTGAATCGCTTCTTGCACTATACGCATGGTGCCCATCATAAAATAAAGCACCAACGAGATGATAGCAAAGCTATACAGCAGCCAAGCTGTTATTTCGTCTTTCAGGTAATGCGACAACACCCCAAGTGCTATCAATAGGATGATAATAGGTAATCGGTAAACGATGTAAAACTTTAATACTTTTTTCATAAGTTGTTTTCTAATAATTGTTTCATTTCTAATTGTACTTTTCTTGCCTCTTCTCTTGCTTTGTCAGCAAAGTCCTCGCCTTGGCTAGCATAAATGATTCCTCTTGACGAGTTCACAATCAATCCACATTGGCTATTCATACCATGTTTGGCTACCTCTTGTAGGCTACCACCCTGAGCACCCACACCAGGTACCAACAGAAAATGGTCGGGTATTAGCTTTCGTATTTCGCCCAACATTTCGGCTTTGGTGGCACCCACCACATACATCATGTTTTGGCTATTTCCCCATTTTTGAGTAGTAGTAATCACTTGTTCGTAAAGGTGTTTTTGCGATGCACCCTCATTCACCACCATGTTTAGTTGAAAATCCTTAGCACCTGTGTTCGATGTAAGTGCCAGCACAATCACCCATTTGTTGTGGTATCCCAAAAAAGGGCTTACACTATCTTCGCCCATATAGGGTGCCACCGTTATCGAATCGAAATTCATGGTTTCCAAAAATGCTTTGGCGTACATGGCCGAAGTGTTGCCAATATCACCCCGTTTGGCATCGGCTATGGTAAACATATCCTTGCAAGTAGTATTGATGTAGCCAATTGTTTTTTCTAAACTCACCCAACCCTTAGCACCCAGTGCTTCGTAAAAAGCCGTGTTCGGTTTATAAGCTATGCAATAATCTTTGGTAGCGTCAATAATCTGTTTGTTGAATTCGAAAACAGGGTCGTCTTCACCCAACAAGTGTTTCGGTATCTTGGTCAAATCGGTATCAAGACCAACACAAAGAAAACTGCTTTTCTTTTTAATATTTAAAAACAAGTCTGATTTAGTCATGCTTTTGTTTGCTTGTTTTATTTAAACAGCAATTCCTCCCTCCTTCATTCGTTCAGCATTCTCAGCCAAATTCAAGGCATCTATCATCGGTTGAATATCACCATCCATAAAGTCGGTCAAGTTATAAACGGTCATGTTCACTCTATGGTCGGTAATTCGGTTTTGAGGATAATTATAGGTGCGTATTTTCTCCGAACGGTCGCCAGTAGTCACCATTGTTTTTCTCTTTTTGGCATCCGCCTCTAGTCTTTTGTTGAGTTCAATTTCGTAAAGTTTGGTACGGAGCATGGTCATCGCTATTTCACGGTTTCCAAGTTGCTTACGGTCTTTTTGACTGATACACACAATGCCCGTAGGTTTATGAGTAATCATTACCTTCGATTCCACCTTGTTCACATTCTGTCCACCAGCACCCCCCGAACGGGCAAATTGAATTTCCAAGTCGGCAGGATTAATCACCACATCCAACTCTTCTGCTTCGGGCATCACAATCACGGTAGCTGCCGAAGTATGCACACGGCCCATGGTTTCGGTATTTGGTACCCGTTGCACACGGTGTACCCCCGATTCAAATTTCAAGATACCGTAAGCATTCTCACCCGATATCTCGCAAATCACCTCTTTATAACCTCCCATCGTACCATCGTTCGAGTCTACTACCTCAAACTTCAACCCCTTGTTATCGCAAAACCGAGAATACATCCTGAACAAATCGCCTGCAAATATACTTGCCTCATCGCCACCAGTTCCGGCACGTATTTCCATCACACAGTTCTTCGCATCCTCTGGGTCTTTAGGCACCAACATCTGACGAATATCCTCCTCCATCTTTTCTTTCTTCGGAATCAATTCTTCCATGTCGAGTTTTGCCATCTCTCTTAGTTCTTCATCTTTCTCGTTGGCAAAAACATTTTTGTTGAATTCAATATTATCAACCACATTTTTGTACTCGTGGTATGCATTCACAACATTTGTTAAATCCTTATATTCTTTGTTGAATTTCTTGAATTCGTTCATGTCGCCAATCACTTTTGGGTCCGATAGTTTTTGTTCTACTTCCTCCCAGCGTCTTTTAATGGCAGCTAATTTATCTAACACTCCTCTATGATTAAGAATTTATTTTTTTGAAAATTTTTCGCGAAGGTATGAAAAAAAGACAATCGTACTTAATTGCAGATAAATGAAGAGCAAATCAAACGGAAACCAATGGGGTTACAGAGTTAAACCGAGTGCCCCAGTCAACCATTCCTTTTCCGCGACTATCCTTATCACATCAGTGGTAATCAATTCCAATCATTTTCTTGTTGTACTACCAATATAATTAGTACCTTTGTCGCCCATTTAGATTAAATCTAAATAACGAATTCGAATAAACTAAATACAATATTGAGATGATTACTGTATCAGAAAACGCAAAACAACATGCGCTTGATTTAATGAAACAAGACAACAAACCCGAAGGAACATTTATACGAGTGGGGGTTGATGGAGGAGGCTGTTCGGGCTTGTCGTACAAACTCGAATTTGACAATATGATAAAAGAAGGCGACCAAGTGTTTGAAGACAAAGGAATAAAAATAGCTGTGGATAAGAAAAGCTTTCTATACCTCATCGGTACCGAACTAGATTATTCGGGAGGGTTGAACGGAAAAGGATTTGTGTTTAACAATCCGAACGCAGCAAGAACATGTGGTTGCGGTGAAAGTTTTTCGGTATAACATTCGCAATAGTTAATGAAAATCATTTTGCATGACCAACCAGATGTAGAGAAAATAAACGAGAGACGTTTGTTCGAAAACCTTGCGTTATCACCTCAACAACGAATGCAAAAATTATACAACTTAATGAAACTTTCGTTACTCTTAAAAGATGGCCCTATCAAAAAGCCTCAGTCGAAAGGAATTGTTTTAAAACTGAAGTAATGGATATTTTTGAAGAAGAAATTACTTCTTTTTTTCAGTTGTTAAACAAACATTCGGTGAAGTATATCCTCGTAGGTGGCTTTGCGGTCAATTATCATGGATTCTCAAGAGCAACAGGTGATGTGGATTTATGGTTAGAAGATTCGGAGGTAAATAGAAAAAAATTGGTTGCGGCATTAAAAGAAAATAATGTTGAAGGCGGTGAAGCATTTTTAACCTATCCTTTTATTGCTGGCTATTCCGAACTTCTTTTAGGAAATGGAATTTATATTGATTTGATGAGTGATTTACAATTTTTGAAACAAAGTAATTTTGACGAATGTTATCAATACGCAAATAATTATCAAGTACTAGAAAATTTGGAAGTAAAAGTAATTACCGTGAATAGACTGATTGAGGAAAAAGAACAATCTTCGCGAGCGAAAGACAAAGAGGACGCAGAACAACTAAAGAAACTATATAGAAAATAAGTTAGAAAGTAAAAAGTTATAAAGTTAGGAGTGATAGAACCACTTTCAAACTTTAAACTTAAAAACTTTAAACAAAAAATGGCAAACGAGATATTATCAGAACAAATCAATAAAGATTACGAATACGGATTTGTTACCGACATAGAAGCTGAAAATGCTCCGAAAGGACTTAGCGAAGAAATAATCCGATTTATTTCAAAAAAGAAAAACGAACCTGAATGGATGCTCGACTATCGTCTTAAAGCGTTTCGTTATTGGCTAACGCTTGAAGAGCCTCAGTGGGCTCATGTAACCTATCCCAAACCGGATTTTCAAAATATCATTTATTACTCCGTTCCAAAACCTAAAAAGCAATTGAATAGTTTGGATGAAGTTGACCCGGAATTACTAAAAACATTTGAAAAACTAGGAATATCGATTGAAGAACAAAAACGCCTGAGCGGTGTGGAAAGTCGCATAGCAGTTGATTTTGTGATGGACAGCGTTTCGGTGAAAACTACATTTAAAGAAACGCTTGCCGAGAAAGGAATCATCTTTTGTTCGTTTGGAGAAGCGGTTCAAGAACATTCTGAACTAATCAAGAAGTACATGGGTTCTGTGGTGCCTTATACTGACAATTTTTATGCAGCACTCAATTCGGCAGTGTTTACTGACGGTTCGTTTTGTTACATCCCCAAAGGTGTAAGATGTCCGATGGAGCTTTCTACTTATTTCAGAATAAACTCTGCTGGAACCGGTCAATTCGAACGTACGCTGATAGTGGCTGATGACGATGCTTATGTAAGTTATCTCGAAGGTTGCACGGCACCTATGCGAGATGAAAACCAACTACACGCAGCTGTGGTGGAAATAGTGGCCAACAAAAATTCGGAAGTAAAATACAGCACGGTTCAGAATTGGTATCCTGGCGACAAAGAAGGCAAAGGTGGTATCTTCAATTTTGTTACCAAGCGCGGAATATGTCAGGGAGATAATTCTAAAATTTCGTGGACACAAGTTGAAACAGGGAGTGCCGTAACTTGGAAATATCCTTCGGTTATTTTAAAAGGTGATAATGCAGTTGGAGAGTTTTATTCGGTTGCAGTTACCAATAACTATCAACAGGCTGATACAGGAACCAAGATGTTTCACCTTGGAAAGAACACTCGAAGCACAATTATTTCGAAAGGGATTTCAGCAGGCTTCAGTAATAATAGTTACCGAGGATTAGTACGAATAGCAAAAGGTGCAACCAATGCACGTAACTTTTCGCAATGCGATAGTTTGTTAATGGGCGATAAGTGCGGAGCGCACACATTTCCTTATATTGAAATAAAAGATAAATCGGGGATAGTAGAACACGAAGCTACTACTTCAAAAATTGGAGAAGACCAGTTATTCTACTGCAAACAAAGAGGAATAGATAATGAAAAAGCTATAGGATTAATTGTAAACGGATATTGCAAAGAAGTATTAAATAAATTACCAATGGAGTTTGCTGTGG
Source organism: uncultured Bacteroidota bacterium (assembly GCA_903911435.1). Classification (GTDB taxonomy): domain Bacteria; phylum Bacteroidota; class Bacteroidia; order 2-12-FULL-35-15; family 2-12-FULL-35-15; genus 2-12-FULL-35-15. The sequence continues at coordinate 5,749 of CAIWDF010000260.1, read as the reverse complement.
AAGCACAAAAGCTGCTAGCGGTAAGTTTGGAAGGAAGTGTTGGGTAACAAATAAATATTTTTAAAATAAATGTTAAGTATAAAAAATTTACATGCCTCGATAGATGGCAAAGAGATTCTAAAGGGAATAAATTTAGAAGTTAAAGCGGGAGAAGTTCATGCTATAATGGGGCCGAATGGTTCCGGTAAAAGCACATTATCGTCTGTGCTTGCAGGCAGAGTAGAATATGAAGTGACCGAAGGGGAAGTTATTTTCAATGGAAAAAACTTACTCGAACTTTCTCCTGAAGACAGAGCCAGAGAAGGCGTTTTTCTTGCTTTTCAATACCCAATCGAAATTCCGGGAGTAAGCAATGTTAACTTTTTGAAGACGGCTATCAATGAAATAAGAGCCTATAAAGGCCTGCCTCCTATGGAAGCAAAAGATTTCTTGGCGAGATTAAAAGAAAAACAGAAACTAGTGGAGCTGGATGGCAAACTTGCCAATAGAAGTGTAAACGAAGGTTTCAGTGGAGGTGAAAAGAAACGTAACGAAATATTTCAGATGGCCATGCTTGAACCCAAGTTGGCAATACTGGATGAAACCGATAGTGGATTAGATATTGATGCGTTAAGAATAGTGGCTGGAGGGGTGAATAAATTGAAATCGAAAGACAATGCAACTATCGTGATTACTCACTATCAGCGATTACTTGATTACATCGTTCCGGATGTAGTGCATGTGTTGTACAATGGAAGAATTGTAAAAACCGGCCCCAAAGAATTAGCACTTGAGTTGGAAGAGAAAGGGTATGATTTTATTAAAGACGAAGTGAACGCATAATGGAGACTGCTTTAAAAACAGATACCTTAAAGGATAGATTAGTATCCGAATTTCAAACTTCGAAACATTCGTTGTTTGGCAATTTAAACTTGCGTGAAGATGCCATGAGTAGTTTCATGAACGTGGGTATTCCGAATCGTAAAAGTGAGGAGTATAAATATGTGAACATTGATTTAACGCTTAAAGGGGAGTTTGTTTTTGCAACAAACAAAACTTTGAGTTGCGATGATACAAAACACAGCAAATTCTTAAAAGACTCGATTGACATTGTAATTGAAAATGGGATTTTTATTGAAGGTTTATCTTCTATTCAATCGTTGCCGAAAGGGGTTCGAATAATTAATATTGCTGAAGCATCTACAGATAGCTGCTTCGAAAAAGAATATGCAAAGTATGCAGATATTAAAACGGATGCTTTTGTTGCTTTGAATACAGCATTGGCCAAAGGCGGTGTATTTATTCATATTGCAGCTGGTGTCATCATTGATGCTCCTATAAGGATAATGAATATATCTACTGCAGATGAACGCTTGTTTACTAATTCGAGAAATTTAATTGTAGTAGAACCCAATGCTCAAGTTCGGTTTATTGAATCGTTCGAAACCATTGCTTGTTCGGCATTGACATTTACTAATGCTTTAACTGAATTAGTGATTTCGGAAAATGCGGTGGTGGATTATACGAAGATAGAAGATGGAAAAGAGAATGGGTATTTGATAAGCGCTACTCAGGTGTATCAAAAGAAACAATCGGTGTTTACTACCAATTCGATTACTTTGAGTGGTTCACTGGTGAGGAATAATTTGAATATTGTTTTGGATGATGAACATATCGAAACTCACTTAAACGGACTTTACCTAACCAATGGACATCAGGTAGTGGATAATCATACGTTGGTTGACCATAGAAAGCCGAATTGCAACAGTAACGAGTTGTACAAAGGCATCATTGAAGATAAGTCTACAGCTACTTTCAACGGAAAGATCTTTGTGAGAAAGGATGCTCAGAAAACAAATGCCTTTCAATCGAACAAAAATATTTTGCTGAGTGACGATGGCACAATTAATACAAAACCTCAGTTAGAAATTTATGCTGATGATGTGAAATGTTCGCATGGAACATCGACAGGGAAACTAGATGCTGAGAAAATATTTTATTTGCAGGCAAGAGGACTGAGCGAAACCACTGCCAAAAAACTATTGATGCACGCTTTTGCTTCGGAAGTGGTGGATACTCTAAAAATTGAAGAGTTGAGAGATTGGGTAGAAGAAAAGATTTCGATGAGATTTGAATAAGTTCTCGACTTTCTATATCCATTACTATCTTTGCCATCAAAAAACAATCCGTGTTATTTAAAAATAAGAACCTTCTCCTTCTCCACTTCATTGTATTTATCTGGGGATGGTCGCCAATACTCGGAAAATTATTAAACATTGAAAATGTTGTAGCCTACCAACTCGTATGGTTTCGCATGCTCATCACCATTGCTACCATTGCCATCTACCTATTGGCAACAAAACGAAACATTAAAGTTAGCACCAAAGACTTTTTTAAGCTTGTTGGAATAGGTGGCATCATTGCCTTCCATTGGTTTTGTTTTTACAATGCCATCAATATTTCAAACGTATCCGTAACTTTGGTAGCATTTGCAACTGGTACCTTGTTCACCTCTTTAATTGAACCTTATTTCTATAAACGAAAGATAATTCGCTACGAAATTATTTTTGGTATGGTCATCATTGGCGCAATTGCAATGATATTTAAAGTTGAAACACATTATGCCTGGGGTATTGTATTCGGAATGCTGGCTGCGCTTACTTCATCTATCTTTACTGTGTTCAATGGGCTGTTGGTTCAACGTATTCCTTCTTCCTTAATAGCTTTTTACGAATTAAGTGGAGGTGTGGTGGTGCTTACTGTGTACTTATTGTTAACAGGCGAGTTCAGTCATGATTTTTTTGTCATCACCCCGAAGGCATGGATGTGGATTTCGATACTTTCGATAGTGGGTACTGCTTTTCCGTTTATTGCTTCTGTCAATTTGATGAAGAAAATTAGTCCGTTTACAATAACGCTAACGGTAAACTTAGAAACGGTTTACGGAATAGTAATAGCTTACTTTCTTTGGAAAAAAGACGAAGCCATGACTCCCGGATTTTATCTCGGCACCTTTATTATACTTGCTACTATTTTTGGGAATGCCATCATGAAGCAATACATGAAACGTAGTTTATAGTTGCAGCGAATATTATTGCCAAGTAAATGCAATGATTACTAAATTTAGGTTCTAAAAAAATGTAATTTTTTTAACAGCCCTTAAATATTATTTACATTTGTATCAACTCAAATAAACAAATGAACACAAAACTTTATTGTAATAGCCTAACTGAATATTCGAGGTACAAAACACGAGTGGTAACCATTGGCGATGTGCCATTGGGTGGCGACAATCCGATACGTATACAGTCGATGACAACTACGGATACCATGAATACATTGGCCACCGTGGAGCAAAGTATACGAATGATTGATGCTGGATGCGAATATGTGCGCATCACTGCACCGAGTTTGAAGGAAGCTCAGAATTTAAAAAACATAAAGGACGAATTGCGCAAACGTGGATACACCGCTCCGCTAATTGCCGACATTCATTTCACACCAAATGCTGCTGAGCTAGCTGCACGCCTCGTAGAGAAAGTAAGAGTGAACCCAGGCAACTACGCTGACAAGAAAAAATTCGAAACCATTGAATATTCCGACTACGAATACGAGGCCGAGATGGAACGTATTCGCGAACGTTTCACTCCTCTTGTGAAAATATGCAAGGAATATGGTACTGCCATGCGCATTGGCACTAATCATGGCTCTTTGAGTGACAGAATTCTTGGAAGATATGGCGATACTCCACTGGGAATGGTAGAAAGCGCCTTGGAGTTTTTGAGAATATGCGAGGATAGTAAGTATTACAACATCGTATTATCAATGAAAGCAAGCAACACACAAGTGATGGTGCAGGCTTATCGATTGTTGATACTGAAAATGCAAGAACTCGGCATGAATTACCCGTTGCACTTAGGTGTAACCGAGGCTGGTGATGGCGAGGATGGCAGAATTAAATCGGCAGTGGGCATTGGTGCCCTGCTCGAAGACGGAATTGGCGATACCATTCGCGTTTCGTTAACCGAAGACCCTGAATTTGAAATCCCCGTGGCAAAAGCTTTGGTAAGAAGAGTGGAGAGTTTAAAGTTGGAAAGCGCAAAGTTAGCCGACTCTCAAAAAAGCAAAAACCTTTCGAACCCTAAACTCGATAAGCTCAAACTAAATTACAATCCGTATGAATACAAGCGCAGAGAGACGGACGAGATTGCCAATTTTGGTGGACACAATGTGCCTCGCGTGATTGCCGATTACAGCCAAAGAGATGGTATCGAAGCTGCGAGCCTGTTTTCGGTAGGTTATCAATACTCGGTGCCTACGGATAAATGGACGATTACCGAACAAGCTTGCGATTATGTATATGTAGGCGACAATGTGACGAGGTTCGAAATACCCGGCACGCTGGGATTGATTTATAATAGAAGAGTATGGGAATCGTTGTCAAACCAATCGGAATGTTATCCTTTGTTTACGTTCGAGGATTTTAACAAAATAAAAGTAAGAAGCGACAAATTGAATTTTGTGACCGTCACCATTGACGATATTTTACAATTGTATCATAACATTTATAGCAAAAAAGATATTCCTTTTGAGGAGATATTAAATCATGAATATAAGCGATGCAAACTGGTGCTGATATTCGAAACTTCGAAAGAACACGGCATGGCTGAGCAACGCAGAATGTTTATGGAGTTGCAGAAAAGGAAGATTAATGTGCCAGTGATTATCAAAAGAAATTACAAAAAGATGAAGGACGAAGACTTTCAGCTTTATGCAGCAGCCGACATGGGCGCTTTGCTATTGGATGGGTTTGCTGACGGAGTAATGCTAAGCTACCAACGCCCACAAAACAAGGGTTGCGACCAGCGGTTGATAAATTCTACCAGTTTTGGGCTGTTGCAAGCCACTCGCATGCGCATTTCGAAAACCGAATACATCTCGTGCCCATCGTGCGGACGCACTTTGTTCGATTTGCAAGAGACTACCGCCAAAATACGCGAACGAACCGACCACTTGAAAGGTGTGAAAATAGGAATAATGGGCTGTATTGTAAACGGACCAGGCGAAATGGCCGATGCCGACTACGGATACGTGGGTACAGGCCCCGGAAAGATAACTTTATATCAAGGAAAACAAGTGGTGGAGCGCAATATTGACGAAGATAAAGCCGTTGATAGCCTCATAAGCCTTATTAAGAAAGGCGGTGATTGGGTAGATGCGTAAACCAAGCACAATAATGTATGTTTCCTTTTGATTTCTGAAAATAGAAGCGAAAAACCTCGGAGAAAAACTCAAAAATCTTGACAGAATTTCAGGAAATCTTGACAAAAAACTCAAATATCTTGACAGAATTCTTGGAAATCTTGACAAAAAAATAAGATATCTTGACAGAATTTCAGAAAGTCTTGACAGAATTCTTGGAAGTCTTGACAAAAAAATAAAATCCCTTGACAGAATTCTAAAATAAAGGGTCAGAATTTCAGGAAAAAGGGTCAGAAAAATGAAAAAAAGGGTCACAATTCCAGAAAAAAGGGTCACAATTTTAAGATAAAGGGTCACAATTCTTGGAAAAAGGGTCAGAATTTTGGCTTTCATGGTCAAAATTTTAAATGATTTCTAAAGAATTTTACTGATTTTTTGGTTAACTTTTAATCATTTTGGTTGAATTTTAAGAAATATTGATTGTTTTCATTGAATAACAATGAATTTTCGTTGAAAAAAGGAGCTATTGTTTGACCTTTCACTGCATTTATTATAATTTCTATTGATT
>CAIWDF010000259.1 GCA_903911435.1 uncultured Bacteroidota bacterium | reverse complement strand
AGTAAGTGACGTCCGTTCGGTAGTAAGTGACGTCCGTTCGGTAGTAAGTGACGTCCGTTCGGTAGTAAGTGACGTCCGTTCGGTAGTAAGTGACGTCCGTTCGGTAGTAAGTGACGTCCGTTCGGCAGTAAGTGACGTCCGTTCGGTAGTAAGTGACGTCCGTTCGGCAGTAAATCATCCACACCTCGATAGAAATAAGCCCTATCAACCTATATATCAGCAGTTTTTATACTAAAAATAAAGAGCCGTTTTTTCAAAAATGGGCTATCTTTTCGGAAAATGATTCAATATTAAGGTAAAAAAGGAGGGATTTTTATCGAATTAAGGTGACTCTACCCAAAAACTTATGGTTGTTGCCCGTGTCATCGGTAAGGGTTACTTTCCAAACGTAAACATCCATTGGCGAAAGTTCGCCATCGTTAGCCGTGCGGCCATTCCAGCCTTTTTCGGGATTGGTGGTATCGTAAACAATGTTTCCCCATCGGTCGAATATCCACATGTTGAAAGTCGACTTGTCCCAACCACTGCCTTTCGGGATAAATTTATTGTTATGGTCGTCATCATTAGGGGTGAAGGCATTAGGCGCATAAAAAGTAAAACTTCCATCGATGATGATTTCGTGCACCACCGTATCCTTGCAACCATTGGCATTGGCAGTAATCAAGGTTACTGGAAAGGTACCTACGGAAGTGTAAATATGGTCGGGGTTGGTTAAAGTTGATAATGAATTATCACCAAAATACCAAAGCCAAGTGGCCGAACCATTGGTTAAATCGGTAAAAAACACATCCGCATTTTCGAGCGAAGTTTCGGTAACATTGCTTGTAAACGAAGCATTAAAAGGAGCAGGGTTAGCAAGGTGAACACAAGCTGTATCGGTGCATCCATTGTTGTCGGTAGCGGTAACACAGTAATTGCCTGCACCCAAATTATTGTTCACACTACCGTTAGTTCCATTGCTCCATAAATAATTGTAAGGGCTGAAACCACCGCTAACACTAGCTGTGGCCGTTCCGTTAGTAAATCCATAACACGAAATAGGAGTAGAAGTGATGGAAGCTACAATGTTTCCAATGCTTGCCACCATGGTGGTAGCGTAGTAAGTGCAGGTATGGGCATCCGTCAAGGTCAATGTATAATTGCCAGCCGCCAAGGGAGAAGCATTAGCAGTGGTAATACTTCCGGGCATCCATAAATAAGTATAAGGAGAAGTTCCACCCGAAGCAACCACCGAAGCAGCACCGTTATTCAATCCACAATTGCTGGGAGTAGGGGTAACTACACCATTCAAAGCACTTGCAGGCTGAGTTACCGTGGTAGATGTGCTTGCTGTACATAAATTAAAATCGGTGATGGTAACGGAATAAGTGTTTGCGGTTAAACCAACAGCATTAGCCGCAGTTCCACCCGAAGGCGACCAAGTATAAGAATAAGGAGAACTACCTCCAGCACCAATTGCCGAAGCAGTACCATTGTTGCCTCCAAAGCAATCGACAGCTGTATTGGTAGTATTTACTGATAAAGCCACCAAAGGTTGAGTTACGGTGGATGTAGCCGTACCCGTACAACCTGTATTATCGTTCACCGTAACGGTATAAGTACCTGCAATCAAATTATTATAAGTAGCAGCATTCCCGCCACCTGTCCATGCATATGTATAAGGACTTGTTCCTCCATTGGGTGTTGCCGTTACACTACCATTGTTTCCACCAAAACAACTTACAGGAAGAGATGTGGTGGTAACTGTTAATGCTGCCGATGATGTAACCAAAGCTGTTGCCGTGGCCGAACAACTAGCCGCAGCCGATACCGAAACGGTGTAAGTGCCCGGTGCCAATGATGCGATACTTGCAGTAGATAAAGAACCAGGCATCCAATTATAGGTTACTGTACTTGCATTGCCAGTAACGGTAGCTGTGGCGGTACCATTGCTCGAACCTGGACAACCTGCACTGGTAACCGCTGTTGTCACACCGAGTATAGATACCGGCAAGGTGACGCTATTCGCAGCATTGCATGGGCCACTCGAAGTAAGTGTTACATTATAAGTTCCTGCCGCAGAGTATGTATGCGAAGGGTTCTGAGTGGTGGAAGTAGCGCTGCCATCACCGAAATTCCAAAGATAACCACTTGGGCACATGCCCGAAGTATTCGTGAAATTAACCGTATTACTACCAGCACATGCAAACGTAAAGTTGGCCGAGTTGGCAGGGGCATTGTCAATAAAAATATCATCAATAGCAATGCCATCAAAAGCGTTGCAAGTAGTGCCCGAACCAAAAAGAAAACGAAAACGAACCGAAGGTTGACCAGCTAAATTGCTCATACAATGTTTAGCTGTAACCCAACCACCGCTGCCATTGGTGCCTTGACAGCTTCCAGAAGTATTACCAATTCGGCCTGTCCATCCATGTTTTGGACTTGCACTTGTAAGGTAATTCACCGAAGCATAATTGTACCAATGATCATTCAAGCAATTCACTGGGTCGTTGAAAGCGCCTACATTCGACCATGATGTTCCACTATTCAATGAGTATTGAAGCACCATACCATCGTAGTGATACTCGTCTTCCCAGAAGATTTTAAATGAAATCCAAGGGTAATTTAAGGTAGTAAAATCGAAGCAAGGACTCATCAACCAAGCCAATTCCGCATCGTTATAAGATGAGCCAGTGAGCCCACCAACCATCCACGATTTCACTCCACCACCAGCAGTATTGACAGTAGGATGAGCAGGAGTTCCCCATGCCCAATCGTTGTTACTACCTCCCGTTGTCCATGCTGCCGAAGCTTCAAAGCCTTGAGAATAGGGGAAGGTAGAAATGATGGGGCCACATTGGGCATTGGCTTTTACTCCTATGATTAATAGGGAATAAAAAACGAATATTTTAAAATTAGTTACCAACTTACTAGAAAACAAAAATCATAAGCGGTTAAGAAGTCTTATCTTTAATAGATAATTTCTTTAGGATGTTCACTTTATTAATGGTGCAAAAGTAAGAATAATGGCTCGTTTGTTCATCATATCATTGTTATTTTATTGTAAAGTATTCAACAAAGTCGATGAACAAAAAAAATCCTGCAACTAATACTAGCAGCAGGATTTTTAAGAGGAAGGTCATTCCGTTTTATTTCTTTGTTTTTTCGTTACCAGAAAATTCGAATTTCTTTTTATCTACACCGTTCTTCTTTTGAACAACAGTGCCTTCAATATCATAATTGGTAATGGTGGCATCCCAAGCAGCTTCATCTTTTTCTTTTGAATAATTGCCTTCCACTTTCAACAAACGCGATTCGGTTTCGTCCTCGTTGTAAGTAGAGTCGAGATTGATTTTATAAGTAGCGCCATCTATTTTCAATTTCTCATCCATTAATTCGCTTTCTACTTTACCATCTCTGAAGGTAACCACACTTTCAATGGCTTTACCACGTCCAGTAGGCTTTATCTCATAAAATTTAACAGTATATTTTTTCCCTTCTAAGTATTTCGACTTGTCATCTTTCTTTCCCTTCTTTTGTGCAAACGTGATGTTCGCAACAAGTAAACCTAACGCAATTAATGAAGTTTTTAATAAAATTGTTCTTTTCATAAAAATGAATATTTAAAAGTTTTTGGTGTAATGGATAATTATATTTTTAATAACAATGTAAAACTATACCTTTATCTTTGTTAAAAAAAATTTTTGGCGAATTATTTATGAAAAATGTTTTCAACTCCCTGTTATACTATCTAGTCATTATTCCCCTTTCTTTGCTTCCTTTTCCTTTATTATACGCTATTTCAACAGGTTTATACGTCATCTTTTATTACATAGCAGGGTATCGTAAAAAAGTGGTACTGCAGAATATTCGCAATTCATTTCCCGAAAAATCAGAAGCCGAAATCAATTTGATATGCAAAAAGTTTTACAAACACTTTTGCGATTTAGTGGTGGAGAGCATTAAGGCATTCACTATTTCTCAGCATCAAATCACTAAACGGTTTTATGTAATCAATCCTGAAGTGATGGATAAATATTACGATGTAGGAAAAAGCGTTTTGGTTGCAGGAGGGCATTTCAACAATTGGGAAATACTTGCAGTTGGCATCGATCAATGCATTAAACATAAAGCTAGCGGTATTTACACACCACTTAGTAATAAATATTTCGATGATAAAATGCAATTGACACGAAAAAGATACGGGCTTCAATTGGTGTCATCAAGGGCAGTGAAGCGTTTCTTCGAATCAAGTCTCGATCAACTTACCGCCACTATTTTTGCCATCGATCAATCACCCTCCAACCCGAAGAGCGCGTATTGGATGAAGTTTCTGAACCAAGAAACAGGTGTGCTGTATGGAATAGAGAAATTTGCAAAAGATTACAATTATCCTGTATTGTATGGAACCATCAATAAAGTAAAGCGAGGCCATTACAACCTTTTCTTGGTGGATGTTTCGCCTAACCCTGCTGCTTCGCCTTACGGTGAAATTATTGAGAAAACACAGGCATTACTCGAACAAGATATTATGCAACATCCTGAATTTTGGTTGTGGACACATAAACGCTGGAAACACAAGCGTCCGGCTGATATGCAAATGAATAATTTATTAAAGAGGTAAACCCAAAAATACAAGTAGAATGCAGAACACGATACCTCTTGCCGAGCGCATGCGTCCAACGAGTTTGGAAAATTACATTGGACAGAAACACATTGTAGGCGAAGGCGCTATTCTTAACAATGCCATCAAATCGAACCTTCTGCCTTCCATCATTCTATGGGGGCCTCCAGGAGTGGGCAAAACTACACTTGCCAACATTATTGCACATCAATTGAAACGCCCTTTTTATGCATTAAGTGCCATCAATTCGGGAGTGAAAGATATACGCGAGGTGATTGACAAAGCCAAAGGAAATGGCTTGTTTCAACAAAGCAATCCGATATTGTTTATTGACGAGATTCATCGGTTTAGCAAATCGCAACAAGACTCGTTGTTGGGTGCTGTAGAAAAAGGTACTGTTACTCTAATAGGCGCTACCACCGAAAACCCTTCTTTCGAGGTGATTTCTGCTTTGCTTTCGCGCTGTCAGGTGTATATTCTGAAACATCTAGAAAAAGATGATTTGCTCGACATGCTCGATTTGGCCATGCGTACCGACATTGTGCTTAAACATAAAAACATTAAGATAGAAGAAAACGAAGCCTTATTGAGGCTTTCGGGTGGTGATGGTCGGAAGTTGCTTAATGTTTTCGAATTGGTGGTGAACACCATTGGAAAAGACGAATTGGTCATCACGAATGAATTGGTGACTTCTATTGTTCAGCAGAACATAGCTGTGTACGACAAAGCAGGCGAAAATCATTACGACATCATCTCGGCTTTTATCAAGTCGATAAGAGGTAGCGACCCCAATGCAGCAGTGTATTGGCTGGCACGAATGATAGAGGGTGGGGAAGACCCTTCGTTTATTGCCCGAAGATTACTCATACTGGCATCCGAAGATATTGGTAATGCTAATCCAACGGCATTGGTGATTGCCAACAATTGTTTTCAAGCGGTGAATGTGATTGGGTTTCCTGAGTCGAGAATAATATTGGCACAAACGGTGACCTATTTGGCAACATCTGCCAAAAGCAATGCTGCTTATATGGCGATAGCCAATGCGGCCCAAGCGGTGAAAGATAATGGCGATTTGCCAGTGCCTTTGCATTTGCGAAATGCTCCAACCAAATTAATGAAAGACTTAGGTTATGGCGAAGATTATAAATATGCGCATAGTTTTACTTCCAATTTTATCAATCAAGAATATTTGCCTGAGCAACTAGCAGGAGTAAAGTTTTACGAACCGATGAATAATGCGCGAGAAAACGAAATAAGAGCTTATTTGAAAAGGCTCTGGGGTGATAAATACAACTATTAATCTTCCGATTCGGGTTGATATTGGAAAATAAATATAATACCAATAACGAAACCTCCAACAGTTTGTTCGAATACTTGCCAAATGATGTCTACTAAGGTTTGTTTGAACTCTCCAGTAGTATTAAAAGTATAACCTGACAATCGGGAGACAAAGAAGAATAAAAGACCACAAACAAGACCAACTAAAACACCTCTAATGATGGGGCTTTTTTTGAAGTATTGGTGCATAATTTCTAAATCGTAAAGTTTTACCATTACGATAGCAGTAGCAAACGAAATAAACGAGGTAAATAATAAAAGCTTGCCTTTGGAGCGATTAAGTTTAATAAAATCAGTGAGGATGATACCATGCCAAACGTACGATAGAACGCACATTATTGCCGCACAAAATAAAACAGATAGAATAAATCTCTTTGAAAACATATTTTTAAATGACGGTGCGAAATTAATAATTTTATTCAATCATCGTTACTTATATTAATTTTCTTTCGATTAATTCATTGTTCGTCTAAATGAAAATTATTACTACTTTTAACCGTTTTTTTAATGTTCCAAAGGCTTAGCCATGCGAAAAATTAGCTTTCTTATTTTAGTCACTTCATGTGTTTCTCTGTTTTCGTGCCGAAAAGAGATGGGAAAACCTTCGTGGGATACAGAGGTATTGACTCCGCTGGTGCATGGCACACTCAATATTAATAATATTCTGCCCGATTCTGTTCTTCAGACCAATGCCGATAGTTCCATGAAAATTGTATTCAACAATAACCTGTACAATTTGACGATGGATACCATCTTTAAGATAAACGATACCACACTTACTCAAGGATATGCTTTGCCTATAGCCCAAACCATGAGTACGGGACTTGCTTTTATCAACAATTCGACTACTACTACTTACCAACTACCGGGAGTGGAGCTTAGGAAGGTGATTATAAAATCAGGTAAAGTGAGGTATTCGATTAAAAACAAGGTGAACCACATTATGAACTTTAAGTATAGCATCCCGAGTGCTACCTTGGGTGGCAATGCATTTGCTATCGACATTGATGTGCCATCGGCTGTGAGTGGTGTGCCGGGTGTGTACGATGAGATTTTTGATTTGTCGGGGTATACGCTCGACCTTACGGGGCCTTTCCACAATCAAATCAATACGATTTACACTTCGCTATTAGCAAAAATAAGCACCGACCCACCTGCTTCGGTAGTTATTAATCCGCAAGATAGTTTGGTTATCACCAATACTTTTTTCGACATCATTCCGTATTATGCGAAAGGTTATTTTGGTCAAAACACGTTTTATATTGGGCCTTCCGAATCGAACTTTACCATGTTCAACCGCATTGTGGGTGGTACACTTCAGCTAGAGCATGTGAATTTCAACTTCAATATCGAGAACCCGATTGGCTTGGATGCTCGTATGTATGTAACCAATCTCAACTCGACCAATACCCGCACCAATCATTCGTTGGCGCTGGTGGCACCTTCGCTTATTGGGGTGCCTATCAACATCAATCGTGCTTCCGAAAGTGGCACCACGGTGTATCCTACGTATGCCAATTTTCCATTGACTACTAACAACTCGAACATCAAACCTTTTATCGAAAACTTGCCCGATAAGTTGGGCTATTCCATTAAAATAATGACCAATCCGCTGGGCAATGTATCGGGCTCCAACGATTTTATTTATTCCGACAAATTGCTGAAAGCATCTATGAACATGGAGATTCCGCTTTCGATGGTGGCGCATGACCTCACCTTGATGGATACCTTGGCCATGAGCATAGCTAGCCCCACAGGTGCGCAAAACTTGCATAGCGGCACGTTGACTTTGTTTGCCGACAATGGGTTTCCGTTCGATGCTTCCGTGCAACTATATTTGCTAAATGATAACAATGCGGTGGGGGATTCGATATTTGGATATGCCAACACCATTGTGCAAGCGCCTATCAATGCTAGCTATCGGGTGATTGACAAAAAACTTACTAAAATAGTGTTGCCCATAAGCGAGGCCAAAATGAACGAAATGTATACCATTAAAAAAGTGGCGCTGAAGGTAAAATTCAATACTGCTGCTCAGCCCAACTATGTGAAAATATACAGCGACTATACCATTGATGTAAATTTGGTGGGCGACCTCAACTATACCATTCATCTTAATTAACCCTTGTTTGCGTTTGTGAAAAAACTTTTCATTTATTCCTTTCTTCTTTTATCCTTTTATTCGAAAGCGCAAGTGTCGGTTATATTCAATAGCGAGGTGGCCGACACGGTGCATACCTTTGCGGGTGTTTGGGGAAACGGTAGTTTTGATGCCACTGCCTTGAACTCGAAATTTGTGAGTAAGTTTTATACCGGTTCTTTTATTGACAAAGACACCAAAGATGGGGTGCTCAACCGAACACATAATATCAATAGAGTGGGAGAGGAGGTAAACTACGGACTGTTTGTGGCCTTTCGGCCCGATTCGTTGGCACATCGCAAAAACATGAGCTATTTCATCGGCCTTAGCGACCGCCAACATTTCGATGCTCGGTATTCGGACGATTTTTACAAAGTAGCCTTTTATGGTAATGCTTCGTATGCTGGCCGTACGGCTTATCTCACCGATTTTAATCTCAATTTTATTCGGTATCAACAGCTGCAAGTGGGTTTTCTGAAAAAGAATACGGCCAATACACTTCAATGGGGAATGGGTTTTTCGTTCCTCAAAGGCGAACAATATGCTTCCATAACGGCACATAAAGCCGAACTATACACCAGCCAAGATGGGCAATACATCAATTTCGATACGGATATGCAGATAGCACAAACCGACACTGCACACCGCGGAATAGGGGCTTTCAACGGATATGGGGCTAGCTTGGATGTGTTTTTGATGGCTCCACTAAAAACCAAAATGGGCACTTCCATTATTCGTGTGGCGGTGTCGGATGTGGGGATGATTCGTTTCAACAAACAATCGCTGTACTTAAACCAAGATTCGTTGTTTCATTTCACTGGTTTTAAAATCAACAATATTCACGATTTGCAAGATTCTACCTTTCGCACTACCAACAAAGACAGCATAGCCAGCAAAGTGGCACCGTTTGGCAAAAAAGCATTTAATGTAACCATACCTGCTACCTTGGTGGTATCGTTCGAAACACAATATACCAAACGTTTTCAGCTTACCGAAGTGGTAAATTTTATATACAATGCCAATTATAGCCTGCTGTTTTATGTAAAAGGCAAGTATCAATTGGGGGCACGTACTAGCATTTCGGCCACGGTGGGTTATGGAGGCTATGGAAAAATAAATGGAGGCATTGGACTTAATGCTCGCCTTGGTAAAGCTTGGTTGGTGCATGTGGGTAGCGACCATATCGAAGGATTTATTGCTCCTCAATCGGCTGCTGGCATGGGTGTGAATTGCTCTGTGATTAAGTGTTTTTAGCGAGACTATTGTTCAATTGTTCAAAAGATTTACCGCGAAGACAGGAAGACGCGAAGAAAATTTAGCAATTTTGCAGTAGGCAATTGTTCAAAAGATTTAACGCAAAGACAGAAAGGAACGAAGAAAATTTAGCAATTTTGCAGTAGGCAATTGGTCAATTGTTCGAACAAACGAAAAATAACATTTTTCTATATTTTTTTAACACCCATAAATAATAACTACCATGAAAAATCTTTTCATCTTATTGTGT
>CAIWDF010000258.1 GCA_903911435.1 uncultured Bacteroidota bacterium | reverse complement strand
CTGCGATATATCGAAGGGCATAAAAGTTTTTAGTAGCATGTCCTGCGATATAGCGGAGGGCATAATAGTTTTTAGTGGCATGTCCTGCGATATAGCGGAGGGCATAATAGTTTTTAGTGGCATGTCCTGCGATATAGCGGAGGGCATAAAAGTTTTTAGTAGCATGTCCTGCGATATATCGGAGGGCATAAAAGTTTTTAGTAGCATGTCCTGCGATATAACGCAGGGCATAAAACTATTTTTTGACCTGCCTGCGATATATCGCAGGCAGAGAAAACAAAAAACGCAGAGAGCGACTCCCTGCGTTTTATAGCTGTTTGGTTAGGCTGCGGTTAAGCGAACACCCATCCTCAATAAATATTTACTTTTTATTCTACCGTAACCGATTTAGCAAGATTACGTGGTTGGTCCACATTGCAACCACGCATCACCGCAATATGATACGACAATAATTGAAGTGGCACCACCGAAACCAATGGAACCAATATTTCATCCGTTTCGGGAATTTGGATGGTGTAGTCGGCCATTTCGGTTACTTGTGTATCGCCTTCGGTAACAATGGCAATAATTTTTCCTTTTCGTGCTTTTACTTCTTGTATGTTGCTCACCACTTTTTCGTACGAAGCTCCTTTGGTAGCAATCACTATCACTGGCATTTCTTCGTCAATCAAAGCGATAGGGCCGTGTTTCATTTCGGCAGCCGGATATCCTTCGGCATGTATGTACGATATTTCTTTAAGTTTCAATGCGCCTTCTAATGCCACCGGAAAGCTATATCCTCGGCCCAGGTAAAGGGCATTGGTAGCATTTTTATACACATCGGCTATGAATTTTATTTGGTCGTTTTTCAACAATACACGTTCCACTTTCTCAGGTATAGCTTCTAGTTCGGTCAACAATTGATGAAAACGAGATGAAGAAATACTGCCTTTGCAAAACGCAATGCGAAGTGCCATTAAAGTAAGCACTGTAACTTGTGCAGTGAATGCTTTGGTAGATGCTACTCCTATTTCGGGGCCAGCATGGGTGTACGACCCTGCATGGGTAGCCCTTGCAATGGACGAACCTACCACATTACAAATGCCTATGATGGTGGCTCCTTTCGATTTTGCTAATTCGATGGCAGCAAGTGTATCGGCTGTTTCGCCCGATTGCGAAATGGCAATCACCACATCGTCTTCGTAAACAATTGGGTTGCGGTATCTGAATTCGGAAGCGTATTCCACCTCCACCGGTATGCGAGCCAAATCTTCGAAAAGGTACTCGCCCACCAAACCTGCATGCCACGAGGTGCCACAGGCAATAAATATGATGCGTTTGGCATTCACAAACTTTTGTTCGAACTCTGTAATTCCTCCCAAGTTCACAATGTCGTTTTCGGCACTCAACCGTCCGCGCATGCTATCTTTTATCGAACGTGGTTGTTCGTATATTTCTTTAAGCATGAAGTGGTCGTAACCGCCTTTCTCCAATGCTTCAAGTTTCATTTCCAACTCCTGTACATAAGGAGTTTTGGTTTTGTTTTTAATGGTTTTTATTTTGAGTTCTTTCCCTCTTTCAATGAAAGCAATTTCTTCGTCTTCCATGTACACCACGTTTTTGGTATATTCCACAATGGGTGTAGCATCCGAAGCAATAAAAAACTCATCCACCCCAATACCAATCACCATAGGGCTTCCTTTTTTGGCAGCAAACAGTTCGTTCGGGTTTTCTTTCGAAAGAATAACGATGGAATAAGCTCCCACCACTTGATTCAAGGCAATACGAACGGCTTCGCCCAAACGCACTTGTTCTTTCTGAAATATATCTTCAATTAAATGAATCAACACCTCGGTATCGGTATCGCTCAAAAACACATGTCCACGCTTTTTTAATTCTTCTTTCAAAGGACCATAGTTTTCAATAATTCCGTTGTGAATCATCACCATGTTTTTCGAAGCGGAATATTGCGGGTGCGCATTTACATCATTCGGCACACCGTGTGTAGCCCAACGTGTATGTCCTATTCCAATGGTTCCTTGTGTATTCTTGTCGCCAATGAAATTGGTAAGGTCTTGCACCTTGCCCTTGCACTTGTACACATTCATTTCATCGTTGTACAGCATGGCCACTCCGGCACTGTCGTATCCACGATATTCGAGGCGTTGTAAGCCTTTTATCAAAATAGGGTATGCTTGTTTATTTCCTATATAAGCAACTATTCCACACATAACTAATGTAATTTAGTGTAACTAATATTTAATTTCATTTGGTAAAGGTTGTTTCCGCTCGAGTTGTCGGCACCACCTATCACTACTCTTGTACCAGAAGTAACGGAAGTGATGTGAGGCACGAGCAGATAAACCCCATTATTATGTAATTTTTTGTCGAGCACCTGCTGAATGTACCGAGTGATGTTCAGTCGGTATTCGTTGGTGATAGCATTAAAGGTGCCATCGTAATAAAATGGAGACGATAAGAAATCGGGCAACACGTAACTTGTTTTATCGTCATTAATACCAAACACTAATAAGGTGGATGGAGGCGCATAGGTATTTCCATTGTCGTTAAGCGTAGCTGGATCAACCTTTACCACAAGCTCTGCTTTGTTAATGGCAATAGGGCCATTATCGTTCAACGACATTAAATAGGGAGTTGATATTTTAGTTTTTACACCTGCCAAAGATTGAACATAAGTGGTTGCATAGTTGGAGGTAGATGTTGAGCTAGTAAGTTGTGTATTTAGATTGCTACCTGCAGGAGCAGTAGTTTCTAAATGAGCAAAACGGGCTCCAAGTGTCAAACTAAGATCGAATGAAGTATGGCGCACAGAGTCCACTTGACCATTCCAATTTAAGCCAGTATATTTATAGTATAATCGGATGGCACTAACGGTACTGTTGGAGTAATACGAAATAATTCTCCCTTCGCCTTTATTCAGTCCTGTGGTGTTTTCAGTTGTAATGTAAAGTCCTTTCAAGAAAGATTCGAAAGTAGAATTGCTGGTCATGATTCCGGTAAGACGATTATTCAACAATGTTTGTCCGAAATTGACTTGCAGCGGAATTCTCAATTGAGGTGCCACACGATGCAATGGATGAGCAGCAGTTCCTTCGGCATACACACTGTCGATATCAGGAACAAACGAATAACCATTAGCCAAATCGTTGTGAGTTTCTCTTGTCAAAGTAGTATCAGAATAATACGATGACACCGTAGAAATATCTTGAAGCACTTGATATACATTGATGGTTTGTTTTTTAGGAGGAGTACGTCCGCTGTTTTCTCCATAGTACACTCCGTTGTAGGCCAAGGACAATACAATGGAATCGCAAGTTGGATTGGTTCCCAAGGTGGTTGGATAGATGGCACTATTAAGCAATACTTGCGAATAAATGGAGGCTTTGGCTTCGCCAAAAATAGGGTCGTTGTATTTTCCAAGCAATACAATGCCATTAGTAATCAAACCTTGGTCGCTACGAATAGAGTCTTCCTTTACGGTTCGAGTAAGTAGGCTTACGGTGTCTTGAAACCCAACGTTCAACAAATCGTTTTTGGGTTGAACGTCCAATCCAACAGAACTTGCTTTGTCGCAAGAAGTAAGCGGCAAACAAAAAATGGCAACTACTACAATCAAAAAAAACTTTGCTCCGGTTGCTCGGAGCAAAGTTTTAATTTCACTTATTTTCAAAATCATAAATTTATTAGTCAACCAATTCAGCTACCTCTTCCATTACCGCATCATAAAACTCTGAATAAGCGTCAACATAATCGTCACCACTGATGTGTTCTAATGTTAATTTCCCTGATTTTTTAATGTATTTTTCAATTTCCGGATTCAATTTAGCCGAACCTTTGATGATGCCATCTGCCAAATCAATTGCTTGTTTCGAAAGGTTGATGTAAGTAGGCGTTTTGTAGTTATCCAAATCAGCTTTTACCAATCCTTCGTGCATTAATTTTCTTGAAAAATCTTTGCTCAATGGAGTAGCGAATTCATCATCGTATACCGAATAAATGATTTTCGATTCGGCAAATAATGGATTGTCTTTAAATGATTTTTTAAGATACAAAGCCACCAAGCCAGTCATCCATCCTTGAAGGTGAACAACGTGAGGTGCCCAGCCTAGTTTTTTCACGGTCTCGATAACACCTCTGCAAAAGAAGATGGCGCGCTCGTCATTATCAGCAAAATGGTCTCCCTTTTTATCGGTCAACGTAAATTTACGTTCGAAATATTCTTGATTGTCTATGAAATAAACCTGCATTCTAGCTGATTGAATGGAGGCTACTTTAATAATAAGAGGGTGGTCGTTTCCTTCGATAATCAAATTCATCCCCGATAGGCGAATCACCTCATGTAGTTGGTTTCTTCTTTCGTTGATGACACCGAACTTCGGCATAAAAGTTCTGATTTCTCTTCCTCGTTCTTGTATTCCTTGTGGCAGGTGTCGACCTATTGAACTCATAGGTGTAGGGTCTAAGTACGGTGCTATTTCCTGTGACACAAACAAAACTCTTGCTCTTTCTTTTTTCTTCATGGTTCAATCAAAATTAGATAAGGTTAATAAAAAAGTATGCAAAAGTAAGTAATTTTTTTCGGATTTTCAAAGTAATAATATTAGTTTTGCCTGATATTATTCGAAAACTAGCCTCATTATTGCGGTTTTACTAGCATTTCGATTATATGCTTTACTAATGATTGTATTTAACACGGCAGAACAACTCAAAAATCATCTAAATGATTTAAGAGCGCAAAAGAAAACCATCGGTTTTGCTCCCACCATGGGGGCATTGCACCAAGGGCATATTTCCCTGATAAGAATTGCACATCAACATTGCGATGTGGTGGTATGTAGTGTTTTTGTGAACCCTACTCAATTTAACGACATCAAGGACTTGGACAAATACCCTCGTACCATTTTGGCTGACACCTCCCTGTTGAGGACATCCAATTGCGATATTCTTTTTGCTCCTGAAGTGAGCGAGATATATACCGAAGAGGAGTTGGAAATGAAACGCAATAACCAAGAAGACAGAACTTGGATGGAAGGCAAATCGGTTGATTTTGGTTTGCTCGACAAGGTGATGGAAGGTGCACATCGGCCAGGGCATTTTAACGGGGTGGCACAAGTGGTGAGTAAATTATTCCGATTGGTGAATCCTGATAAAGCCTTCTTTGGCCAAAAAGATTTTCAACAATTATCGATTATAAAATCGATGGTGACACAAATGGAAATGCCCATAGAAATAGTGGCTTGCCCTATTGTTAGAGAAGAGGATGGATTGGCCATGAGTTCGCGTAATAGGCGCCTAACACCAGAAGAACGAAAAGAAGTTCCTTCAATATCAAAATTGCTATTTTTTATCAAAGATATTTACAAAACTCATCCCATAAAACGATTGAAAGAAGTGGTAGAAAACTACTATGCTTTGGAGAAACTCATTAAACTCGAATACTTCGAAATAGTTGATTCGGAAACCTTGCAACCCATCACCAATTTTAACAATTCCAAATCGGCTGTTGCTTGCATTGCCGTGAAGTTAGAATCGGTACGATTGATTGATAACGTAATATTGTATTAAGCTCTACTTAACGCTTTGTTTACTCAGTAAGTTCAAGGCCATGTCTTCCTGCTTGGTCATTTCTAGTTTCGCGGCTTTTGTTTTGTCGGCATACCCGAGTAGGTGCAAGGTACCATGTATGATGACCCGGTGTAATTCATTTTCGAACGATTTATTGAATTTAATAGCATTCTCACGAATCCGATCAATACTTATGTAAATGTCTCCTGAGATAGGAAGCTGGTTGTCGTCTTTAGAATAATCGAAGGTGATGATGTCTGTTAAAGTATCGTGATTGAGGTATTCTTTATTCAAACGCAATAAGAAATCGTCAGAGCAAAACACAAAACTTAAATCACCAACTTTTCTTTTTTTGCCTTTGGCTACCGAAGTAATCCACTGCTTTATTTCAGTTTTGTTTTTGAATACAAATTTTATGTCTTCGGTATGGAAATGTATCATTTTATTCCTTTGCGTTCTCTCCAGATTTGATTAAAGGATTTCTGAGCGATGGTTGGCAATTCTCTGCGTTCTCCCCAACTCTTTTTAAAGAATTGTTTTAGCATAAAGTTCTTCACTTTTGCTCCTCCTTTATCCATTTTGCTACGTTTCAGCATGGCTCCTTTCCAGAAAAACCAAACCCAGTTTTCGGCTTTGGTAGAAAGTCCTTTCTCGATGGATTGTTTTCGGTTGAGCAATAGTAGTTTTGGAATATCAATTTTTACTGGACAAACCTCTTTACACTCGCCACACAAAGTGGAAGCAAAACTAAGGTGTTTGAACTCTTCCATTCCTTTGAAATGAGGAGTGATGATTGAACCTATTGGTCCGCCATAAGTGGTTCCATAGGCATGTCCACCGATGGTTTTATAAATAGGACAGGCATTGGAACATGCTCCGCAACGAATGCACGATAATGCTCTGCGTTGTTCAGGGCCTTCTAATAAAGTAGAGCGACCATTGTCGAGCAAGATGACATACATTTCTTCGGGGCCATCGGTTTCGCCTGGTTGTTTAGGTCCGGTATAGATGGTGTTATACACTGTTAAATGTTGGCCTGTGCCGTAAGTAGCGAGTAATGGCCAAAACAAATCTAAATCGGAAAGGGTAGGCAACATTTTTTCGATGCCCACAATGGCGATTTGTATTTTCGGAAAAGCCATCGACATGAGTCCATTGCCTTCGTTTTCGGTAACTGCTATGGCACCAATATCGGCAATTAAAAAGTTACCTCCGCTCACTCCTACATCGGCTTTGCTGTAGCGACTACGCAATTCTTCGCGAACAAAATTGGTTATTTGTTCGGGAGAGTAGTCGATAGGAGTTCCTTTTTTCTCATTGAATGTTTTCGCCACATCTTCTTTCGAAAGATGCATAGCAGGTGTAACAATATGGTAAGGCGGTTCGCCACGAAGCTGAACAATGTATTCGCCCAAATCGGTTTCGATGCTTTCTATCCCGTTTTTCTCCAATTCTTTGTTGAAGTTCACCTCTTCGGTGGCCATCGATTTGGATTTCACCACCGATTTGGCATTTGCCTTTTTCATTATCTGAAGCGCTTCTCGCATGGCCTCTTCGCCATCTTGTGCCCAAATAACTTTGCCACCACGTTTAATAAAATTGGCTTCAAATTCGATGAGGTATTTCTCCAGATTGTCAATTGATTTTTGTTTGGTGGCAGCAGCACGTGTTTTGGCGAGTTCCAAATCGGAAAACTGAAGTTTGCCATCCATCACTTTCTTGTCGTACTGAGCAATGTTGTAACGAAGTGTTTTGCGATGAGCCGCGTCAAAGCCTTTGCTTTCCGATGCTTCTAAAAATAAATCTCCTTCTTTCGACATATTAATTATTTATAAGACATAAATACAGTAAGACATATATTCATTGTACTTTCTTTTGAGACCTCACCCTCGTTCCCTCTCCAAAGGAGAGGGATGACGGAGCCTGACAAACATAGTTTTATAATTACTTCATTTACCTCCCCCTCTCCTTCGGAGAGGGGATTAAGGGGTGAGGTCATAATAAAATCAATTCTAATATTCCTTTTATTTATCTACTATTTATTACCTCCACAAAAATCCAAATATAAACTATTTCTTATCCGAATCGACAATGATACGTTCGGTTCGGTTGGCTAATTCCCAAGCTGTAAAAAAAACAAGTCGGGTTATTTTCTCCATTTTATCAAAGTTTATTTTTTCTATTTCGTCTGTTTCCTTGTGATAGTCGGCATGTACTCCATTGAAATAAAAAATAACTGGTATTCCATTTTTGGCAAAGTTATAATGATCTGAGCGATAATAAAAGCGATTTTTATCATTTACATCGTTAAAGGTATAATCCATTTCCAAGTTTTCATAAGTCTTATTGGCATTTTCGCTGATGGTATGCAACTGCGAACTTAGTTTATCATCACCTATAATATATATGTAGTTGGGGTTATCCTTGTGTTTTTCGTCTTGTCGGCCAATCATGTCCATGTTCAAATCGCACACTGTATTGGCCAATGGAAATTCGGGATGCTGAACGTAATAAGACGAACCAAGCAATCCTTTTTCTTCGCCTGCCACTGTCATAAAGAGCATGCTTCTGCGAGGGCCATTCCCTTCTTTTTTTGCTTTAGCAAATGTTTGTGCCAACTCTATCACACCTACTGTGCCCGAGCCATCGTCATCGGCTCCGTTGAAAACAACATCATCGGTCTTGCCGAGGTGGTCGTAATGTGCGGTTACCACCACCAATTCGTTTTTCAAATCGCTTCCTTCGATGTATCCTAATACGTTTTCGGAACTTACTTTCTCTATCTTGTTTTTTATATCTATTTCTATTTTTGTTTTTGCCAATACATTAATCGGTTGACCATTGTTCTGAATTTTCTCTTTTAGCTTTTCTATTTTTTGTTTTTTCAGAATGCTGTTTGCCATTTCTTTCGAAATGTAGATAACGGGCATTTCCACAGGGTTTGCATCCAATCGCATCGATTCGGCTTCTAACCGATGTTTGTTGTTGGCTACATCTTTCTCCACATTATCAACCACTATGAGCAATGTTGCAATGCCTTTTTCTTTGGCTTTGTCGGGTTTGGTTTTGTAATACGACCATTTGCTATGTTCTTTTGTTCCGGTGAGGTAATTGGTAGAATCTTTGCGAGTGGGTTCGCCTGCAAGTATCATCACCACTTTGCCTTTCACGTCCACTCCTTTATAATCGCTATAATTTTTTTCATCATCTATACCAAAACCTAGAAACAGCACCGACATGGCTTTGATGTGTTGCTCGCTAAGGCCAGGGAAATTGTAATAATCTTTGTAAGCAATGCTTTGTTTTTTGTTGAGCCAAATATCGGCTGGCATGGGTTTGATGATGTTTAATGGGAAAGATTGATAATACGTATCGCCTTTGTAAGGCGGTATGCCTGCTTGCTTAAACTGATTTGAAATGTATTCGGCAGCCATGCGCTGCCCTTTCTTTCCAGTTTCGCGTCCTTCGTATTCGTCAGAAGCAAGCACATGCAAGTTCTTGCTCAGGTCGGCTGCTGTTATGGCTTGTGCATAACGCATGGCCACCTCGTCTTTGGGCAATGCAAACAGAAAAGAGGCAACAACTGCAAATAAAACGATGAAAAACTTTATCAACTTATGCGAGTACTAAAGGGTTGGGGATATTCATTTCGAAAGGACAATATGTTGGCGCTATTAACAGTCCGAAATCTTTTTCACTCGGTCGGCATGGCGGCCACCTTCGAACGGAGTGGACAAAAACACATCGATGCATTTAAGGGCTTCTTCGTCACTAATAAATCGAGCTGGTAAGGTAAGCACATTGGCATCGTTGTGCTGACGAGCCAAGGAGGCTATCTCGGCAGTCCAGCAAATGGCCGAACGAATGCCTTTGTGTTTGTTGGCGGTCATGCTTATTCCGTTTCCGCTACCGCAGAGCAATACTCCATAATCCACTTCTTTGTTTACCACCGCCATCGAAACCGGATGAGCATAATCGGGATAATCGGCACGTTCTTCCGAAAAACAACCATAGTCGGTAACCAATATTCCTTTCGATTGGAGATACGATTTTAAAAACTCTTTCATTTTGAAGCCTGCATGGTCGGCACCTATTGCTATTGTCATCGAGATGTGTTTTTTTTGAATAATTATGAGTGACAAAGATAATGATTTGTTGCTAGTTATTGGTGGTTAGTTTGTGGCTAGAAAGTTTAAATTCTAAAAAAACTTAGGGTTTTATCTCCAAGTTGAAGGGGGAAAATTGAAAGTCGTGACGGAAACCATAAAAGTCGTAACGGAAACCGTAAAAGTCATCGCGGAAACCGAAAAAGTTGTAGCGGAGAACATGAAAGTCGTGACGGAAACCATAAAAGTCATAAAGGAAACGGAAAAAGTCGTAGCGGAAACGAAAAAAGTTGTAGCGGAAACCATAAACGTCATGACGGGAACCATAAAAGTCATAACGGAAACGAAAAAAGTCGTAGCGGAGACGGGAAACTTCATAACCCTCAAATTTTGACCTAAAACAATTAGCAATGCGGAGCAAAACCACAAGAATGAGGAGCGCATCCATGTGAATGAGGAGCGCAATCATGTGAATGAGGAGCGCAATCATGTGAATGAGGAGCGCAATCACGTGAATGAGGAGCACAATCATGCGAATGGGGAGCGCAATCATGCGGATAAAAGTCTGATTTTAGTACAACCTTTTCCAAAAAACACCCAATTTTAACCCCACAAACGCTTTTTTTCATCCTCAAGCCAAAAGTACACCTATATATATAGTATATTTGGAGGATGAAAAGAATTGCCCTCCTTGTTTTTTGTTTTTTCCTTTTGAAGGGGTATGGGCAGAATTTAGTGCCTAATGGAGATTTTGAATATTATACTTCTTGTCCTAATTATTTTGGACAACTAAACCGAGCATTTCCATGGTACGACCCTAATAATTCGACATCTGATTATTACAATGCTTGTGCTAATGATTCCTTTGCTGGTGTTCCTTGTCAAGGACTGTGTGCTAGTTACCAAATTGCACACTCTGGAAACGGCTATGTCGGTCTTTATTTTGCAGCTAATCCTACCCCAAATGCAAGGGAATATATTCAAGTACAACTCAATGGTGGTTTAACAAGCAATAGTTGTTATTCCATTGATTTTTATGTTAATTTGGATAATTATGATTCATGGGCATCAAATAATATTGGAGCTTATATTTCCACTACTGCGATTACCTGCCCTATGTACCAACCTTATAACTTGGTGCCGAACATAGTATTGCCAGGCAACCCAGTGATAACAGATACTGTTAATTGGGTTAAAGTTTATGGATTGTATTCTGCTAATGGAGGGGAAGATTATATTACCATCGGAAATTTTGCTTATGACAGTAATACCGTTTTTCAAACCATTGTGTCAGGAGGAAACAGTGCTTATTATTATGTTGATGATGTAAGTATGTATGAAATAAAAACAAGCGGGGTAGCAGGCAGAGATACAACTATATGCCATGGAGATAGTGTGCAACTTGGTGTTGCCAACTATGAAGGTGTAAGTTATAGCTGGCAACCTGCCGCAGGTTTAAGTAATGCAAGCGTAGGAAATCCGTATGCCAAACCATTGGTTACAACTACCTATTAT
>CAIWDF010000257.1 GCA_903911435.1 uncultured Bacteroidota bacterium | reverse complement strand
ACACAATAATTCATTTCAATTGATAATAACTTGTTCTGTTTTTAGCAACAATTAAGCCATAACAATGTATCGAATTTTCCTAAAAATCATTTTTTTGACTTTTATTGAAGCTCCAAAATCATTTTTGACCTTTGTTTTTCTGGGAAAAAAATAGTTTTATTGCACAAAAAAAACATTCTGTTGAGGAAAAAATTGTTTTCAGTGAGGAATAAAATGATTCTGTTGCACAAAAAAATCATTTTGTTGCGCATAAAAATCATTTTTGAGTGCAAAAAAATCATTTCAGTGAGGAAAAAAAACATTCTTTTGAACAATAAAATCATTCCGTTGCACAACAGAATAAATTTATTGCACAAAAAAATCATTTCATTCCTCATTATTTTTGTTGTTTTCGAACCAAAAACCACTATTTTTTGATTTTCGAATCAATAAAACAGCATTTTGGGAATGTTCTTCCCCTATACTATCTCAAAAAAAACCTATTAAAATGCTTGAAGTTAAAGGATTTTAGCTTTTTATCAACGAAAACACCTCGGTATCGAGAAACTGTTCGTTGAAAAAGTAATTTCCTTTGAAGTAAGCCTCTTTCACAAATTTATTGTTGAGCAACAAACGTTTCGAAAACGTATTATCGGTGTCAATTTTAGCTTCAATGCTATGGAGTTTCATTACATCAAATCCATATTTAATCACACAAGGCATGGCTTCGCTCAAAAAACCTTTGTTCCAAAACGGTTTTCCAAGCATGTAACCTATTTCAGCACGGTGATGTTCACTATCAATGAAGTGAAACCCGATAGTTCCCATTATTTTGGTTTCACCTTTCATCGAAATGCCCCATGCAATGGATTGATTCTTACGAATGCCAATTTGTATTCGATTTATCAACGATTTCACTTCGCTGATGTCTTGAGCCAATGGTTTGCAAATGTATTTCATCACTTCCGGGTCGGAGCGCAACGGAAACAAATCTTTTGCATGGCGCATGGTTACTTGTCGGAGCACCAAGCGTTCGGTTTCGAGCTGAGGAAATGGGTTGAAATTAAAACTTAGCATCTAGGTTTATTCTTTCTTATTAATACTATCCTTTGCAGGAGGTACATTTATGAGTAGCTTGGTCGAATCTTCAGCATTCAACACATCGCTTCCATCGTAGTTACCATCCCAATCATAAATGTTTACGCTTCCTTTCGGAATCTCAATCATGTATTTCTTCTTGTCCACATTAGTCAGCGCATTGGCCCTAAGCCAAGGATTAAAAATTTTAAGCATTTTGTAATTGATACCTTGCGCTAGCGCGAAATTGGTGAGATTATGTATCGTGCTGTCAACATAAATCTTTCGTGTGGAGATTACAGGATATAAATCTTTTTTTCGAAGCAAAAAACCATACACCTTTGGCCGCGAAATAATTTCTTTTACGGCCAACAATCGAAAAACATATCGAGCTGTTTCTTCGGTAAGCATCAAATCATAAAATTTATTTGCCTTTTGTTTGTCCAATTGGGCTTGCACTCCCGTAATTCCAAGATTGTACGAAGCTGCCACTAAGGTCCAATTATTAAATTGTTTATACGCCTCGTTAAAATACTTACAAGCGGCCTGTGTAGCCTTTGCCACATCATAGCGTTCGTCTACTTCATCCGTTATTTCCAATCCATAACCTTTTGCGGTGGGAGCAATAAACTGCCAAAACCCAGTAGCTCCTTGTGGCGATACCACATTTGTGAGTTGACTTTCAATTAGGGCAATGTACTTGAAATCATCGGGCACATTGTTTTGTTTCAAAATTGGTTCAATCACAGGAAACCATCTGTTGGCTCGTTTGTGAAGCAATAAAGTTTGCGATTGCCAGTAGGTATTAATCAGTAATTCCTTTTCCATCGCTTCTCTTACCGTGAAATCGGTTATAGGAACTTTTTCGCCAGCAAGGTTTAAGTTTTTAGGGATATTAATGCTGAACACTTTGTAAGCAGCATTAAATAAGCCACTGTAATCTTTGTCCGAATTAGCTTCTGAATACGAATAGATAAAAACTTCGGCAATAAAAAGTACTACCACACAGCATGCAAATGCAATGAAATATTTTTTGAATTTAGATAAAAAAGGAGGTATTTTATTAAGTATGTTTCTTATCATTAATGACCATGTTTGCGCGTTGGGGCAAACAAAAACCAGAACAAGGCAATGAAATAAATAGAGAATAAAATGATGTGAAGATAATTCCAGTTATCAATATACTTAATGATAAGAAAATTGAAAAACATGGAAATAAAACAAATACCAGTAAATAAAATGGCAATGCGTTTTTCGGTAATTCCCATAAAAAACAAACTATGGGTTGTATGGTCTTTCCCGCCAATAAAAGGCGATTTGCCCTTCATTATCCTATTGATAAAAACTGTTGTGGTATCAATTATAGGAATAGCGAAAGCTAAAATAGTTGCAAAAAACTGTTTCGATTGAATTAAATTGGAATGAACATCAGGAGTATTCCAAAAATACATAATTCCGATGGCAGCCAGAAACAATCCCAAGAATTGACTTCCAGTGTCGCCCATAAACATCTTAGCAGGATGCCAATTATAGATAAGGAATCCGCATAAAGCAGCCAAAACGCCAATCAACAAGATGATATAGATGTTTCGTCCATCGCTGTTGAGATATAAAATAAGTAATGCGTTAAGAATAATAGTGATGGATACCAATGTGGTGATGCCATCCATATTGTCCAGCATATTTATTGAATTCATCAACCCTACTACCCAAAATATGGTTAAGAAATAATTGAAAAAATCATTTGAAAAAATTGAAATATGAGTGCCTGTGACAATCAATATAATGGCACAAATCAATTGAATAATAAACTTCAATAATGGTTTGGTGTTGTAGGCATCATCTGATAGCCCCATTAAAAAAGCAACAGTGCATGACGACAGAATACCTAGTAATTTTATATTCAACAATTCATTTCTTTGTTGCTCGAAAAAGAAAGGATAACAAGCAACCGATATTAAAAAGATTAGGAAAAATGAAATTCCTCCAAGCGAAGGTTTTGCCTGCACACTCCATCTAATAAATGTTTCGCTTTGATTTCTAATTCCAAGATTAGAAGCAAACTTTAAGAACAATCTATTAATCAAAAATGAAAGCAAGAAAGTGCATACAAAAAACGAACTGTAAACAATAAGTAAATAAACAGTGTCGCTCATACTA
Organism: uncultured Bacteroidota bacterium; assembly: GCA_903911435.1. GTDB lineage: Bacteria > Bacteroidota > Bacteroidia > 2-12-FULL-35-15 > 2-12-FULL-35-15 > 2-12-FULL-35-15. Next base: position 9,713 of record CAIWDF010000257.1, on the reverse strand, counting down.
ATCGAAAAATACAATTACTTTCATTACTTAATATTGTTTTCGTAGTTCAAAATTAGTTAAAAGGACTGATAAAATCTTTAAATAGTTTTCCTTGCATGTCTTTTTCTGACAAAGTTGGATTTTTCACATCCCAATTTATATTAAGATATGGGTCATTCCACAAAATACAATCTTCAGATGCTTTGTTGTACACATTTGTGCACTTATAAGAAAATATGGTATCAGGTTCAAGTGTCAAAAAACCGTGAGCAAAACCAGCCGGAATCCATAGCATCGTTTTGTTTCGTTCATCAAGCACAATATCCACATGTTTTCCGTAAGTAGGAGAGTTCTTGCGAATATCCAAAGCTACATCCAAAACGGCACCTTTTATCACTCGAACTAGTTTCCCTTGAGCAAAAGGAGGTGCTTGAAAATGCATTCCTCTTAATACACCTGTTTGTGACAAGGATTGATTGTCCTGAACAAAATTTTCATGAATGTCTTTTAATTTAAAAACACTTTCATTGTATGATTCAAAAAAATAACCTCTTGCATCCTCAAACACTTTTGGTTGAACAATAAATAAATCCTTTATTGATGTTGAAATGAGGTCCACGCTACTATCTATTTACAATTTAAATATATTTTTCTTGGTTTTTGTTTTCGTTTTATCATCGTCATAATAACCATAACTAGAACCATATCCATAACCGTATCCGTATCCATAATTATAACCGTAATTCTTCCTATCAATATCCACCCCGTTCAACAAAACTGACAAACGTTGAATATTTGCTTCATTAAATAAACGATCTACATTCTGAATAAAGTTTCGCTTCGAATAATCAGCTCTGAAAATATAAATTGGATAATCCGCTCTTTGAATCATGGCAATACCATCACTTACCAAACCTACAGGAGGATTATCTATAATGATTACATCATAGATAGTTTTAAGATAAACAAGTATTTCATCCATTTTCTGACTAATAATTAACTCAGAAGGATTCGGAGGAACAGGACCGGCTGTAATAAAATCCAAATACTCCAAATTACTTTTCTGTATTGTTTCTTCAACAGTATTTTTGCCAATTAACAAAGTGCTCATCCCTTTTGAATTTTCAGCACCAAAACCAATGTGAATCTTAGGCTTTCTCATGTCCAAGTCAATAATAACAACTCTTTTACCGGAGAACGCTATAATACCTGCTAAATTAATTGCAACAAATGTTTTTCCTTCCCCTGAAATTGTAGAGGTTAGTGCAATTATCTTTGAACCAGGTTCGTTCGAGATAAATTGCAAATTTGTTCTCACAGACCTGAATGCTTCAGCAATTAGAGACTTCGGGCTTTTATCAACCAATAATTGCGAAACAGGAATATCAACTTTACACTTCGGAATAATACCCAATATACTTATAGAAGCATTGGTATACTTGGTAATTTCGTTTAGCGAGTTAATTTCATTGTGCGATAAATACCTTGTGAAAATAATAAGTAAACTCACAACCAAAGCGGCAACCATATAAAGTATGAAAGTGGTTTTACGATTAGGAGAAACTGGACTACTAGGCACATCTGCTTTATCTAGAACAGAACTTTGCGAAACGAATCCAGCTTTTGAAATAGAATATTCTGTTTTCTTTTCAAGCAATAAATTATAATATTTTTCATTGATTGAATACAAACGCTGCAAACGACTATATTCTATTTCATTTTGAGGTAACTTGTTGTTCTTTGTTTCAAAATCAAGCGCTTTTAATTTCAAATCTTCTTTTTTAACAGAAATGGAAGTTTTAACCGATTTTAAACTTTCTTTAAGTAATTTTTTTTGAATCTCTATACTGTGTTCAATTTCCTTAACTCCGTCACTACTCGACTTAACATCGAATAGCATTTTCTCCCTCTGTATAAGCAACGTTTGTAATCCGTCAATTATTGTTTTTATGTTAGATTCAACCGAAGCTCCAGCAACAATTGCCAATAGTTTGTATGTGTCCGTACTATTTAAATTATCAATATTCGACTCAATCCTATTGAACACACTCTCTTCCAGCTCCAATGCTATCACTTGGTCTTCCATTGAATTGAAACGATTCGTATTTGACAAAATCACATTATCATTTTCATTGACGTTATTATTCTTTCTGAAATCCTGAATACTATATTCTGACAACTTCAATTGATTGTATACTGTGTCCAGTTGATTATTAATAAAACTAATAACACTATTAGAACTTTCACCTTTGTGCTCTACATCAAAACTTTTGTATTCTTCTGTTACAGAGGTTACAATATCTGCAGCTTTCTGTGGATTAAAGTCTTTGAATGCAATCTTAATGGTTTTGGCTTGTTCGTTCAAAAGTTTTACTTCCAGACTAGGATAATATTCATTAAGAACAGAGTTTGTATCATTAAGCGTAAAGAAATAAGCGTTTTTCTTCACAAGGTTCTGTTGTTTCTCTATATCTGAATAGTTCAAAATATCTATCTTGATGTCAACGTCAGGGAATTCAATCCATTGATTTCTTTGATATCCTTTTGAATACTTTGTACCATCAAAATCATAATTAATTTGCCCTTCAATGTTATTCTTAAAATCCACATAAATTTTAGAGCCCATTATTTTCCGATTCTTAATTCTTGTTTCAACAGAATAAGGTGCACATTTGTATAGTTCAAAAACTTTGAAAGTACCTTCTGCAAAATAACTAATTTGAAGTGGAAGTTTTGAAAGCACACGTTTGAAAAACACTTTGGAACGAAGAAACTCAACTCCTTCAGCTAAACCATTCTCTGATTCAGTTAACGCGTCCACATTTAATACCTGCTTTGCTTGATTATTTGTCTGAATTTGAATAATACTTGTAGCCTCGAAAACAGGTGGGGTATATCTAAGGTATAAGTATGCTCCACCGAATGCTATTCCAAAAAGCAAGATAATCCAAAGAATACTTTTTCGAGCAATAAATAGAAATAACCCTAACTCAAATTCGCCACTAAAATTTGAAAGACGTTCCTTATAACGCTCAAAATTATCATTTGTATTTGAAATATTCTCTTTTAGCATTGAATATTGGCAAATGAATTATTTAGTAAGATTTGAAATTGTTTTGCTGTAAGTATATAATATGAAGGTACTCGTCAACAAACTAACAATAGGAGCAACTTCTTGTAAAAGTTTGCTACTATACCTTCTTCTAGGTTCAACATAAATGATGTCATTGGCTTGAAGCACGGTACTACCTAATTGCAGTCCTTGAATAGTCTCTAAATTGACTAAATAAACTGATTGCTTACCATTTACATTTCTAATTAATTTAACAACACGCGCTTTCCCATCTGTAGAAATTCCTCCAGCCAAAGCCAATCCTTCAAGCAAAGTAGTATTATCATTCATTATAGGAATAACTTTTGCAGCTCCAGGTTCACCAGGAAAGACGATAATTCTTCTATTTGTGACTTTTACATCTGCAAAAGGTTTTACATAATAGTCTTCGTAAATACCTTCAAGCATTACTTCCGCTTCCTTAAGAGTTAAACCACTTAATTTTTTTCTTCCTACAATTGGCAACTTAACACTCCCATCTGACTCGACATTATAAATCACTGCAGCAGCAGAACTCATTGCTGTCCCCATACCAGCGGCTGATGTATTTAAAGAGGTAACATCAATAAGCTTAAATCCATTGTTGGAATATATTTTTATCTGCAAATAATCATTTGGAGAAATCTTATAATTCGTGGTACTAGATGAATCGATATTCTTACTAAACTGATAATTTTTTCCTGTTTTTAACATTATACTAGGGTTTAACCAACTACAACTAGAGAAAAACAATAATAAACCAGAAAGATAAAGTATTTTACGCATATTTATTTTTTTAACCGTGCGAAGTTAAAAAAATATTTCAAACCTATTCTATTTTATTAAGAACACAACTATGATAATAACTTTTTATATAACGCCTCTACATTACTGACTAATCGAGTATAGTGGAATTTTTCTTGTACATGTCCCCATCCATTTTTCGACATTTCTGAACGTAGTGAATCATTCTCAACTAGAAAAAGCAACTGTTCTGAATAGTCCTTTTTGTTATTATTTTCACATAAAAGTGCGGTTATTTGAGGGATAACAATATTCTCTATTCCACCAACATTAGTTGAAACGATAGGCACGTTAGCGGCTTGTGCTTCTATCAAACTTACTGGAGTGCCTTCATTAAATGAAGTAAGTGTGAGTATATCACTTCCTGAAAGCACAACATCAATTTCTTTTATCCAAGATGTGAAAGTTAATAAAACCGTCTTTTCACTTTTCGAACTGTCTACGAAAGGTATTTCTAACTCCCTTGCTTTTGACTCTATTCTATTTCTACATTCACCATCACCAACAATAAATGCACGAATTTTCTTTGTTGTCCGTTCTGAAACATATTTAATACCTTCAAGAAATAATTGGTGATTTTTCACAGGAACCAACCTACCGATAATCGTAATTACTAGTTCATCATCATCAACATGGTATTTCTTTCGGAAACAATTTCGTTTTTCGAAAATATTCGCTTGAAATTTTGACAAATCAAAACCTAGTGGGATAACACGTACTTTATCTGATTTACAAATTTTATGTTCGACCACTAACTCTTCTTTTTGCTTTTCACTAATAGCAATGACTGCGGTAGTTTTGTCTGCTAAATATCTTTCGATGTTTTTGAACAAGGTTGTTTTTACTCTTCCAAAATAGGAATGAAACACATGACCATGAAATGTGTGAACGATAACAGGGACCGCACAATGGTAAGCAGCCAACCTGCCTATTGTTCCCGCCTTGGATGCATGAGTATGTACAATATCGGGTTTGAATTCTTTTATTATTTGTTTGATTTTCCGATAGGCTTTAATGTCATCAATCAAATTAATTTCTCGCTTCATCTCTTCAATGATGATTGGTTTCAAACCTAAGTCAGTGACAATAAAATCGGAACTTTCTTCGGTTTCATCCTTTGCTCCACCAATCAATAGTGTTTCATATTCGTCAGACAAGTATTTAGTAAGATAAGCTACATTATAAGTAGGGCCTCCTAAATTAAATCGATTTATTATTCGTAGTACCTTTACCATCTACTTTAACTGTTTTTCTTCCACCAATATTGAAAAACTATCAGAGCCCAAATTTTCTCAACAGCATCATTTGGGCTGGAAGAAAACAATCTTGTTTTAATTTGTTTTATTGTCTCAACATTAAAAATATTCTGCTCCTCAATAAACGAATCACTTAATAAATCATCTACTATCAATGACCTTAAGTCTGTTTTGAACCACTTTAGTAATGGAACTTCGAATCCCTTCTTATCTCGGTTAAGTAGCTCTTGAGGTAAGAGATTTTGAAAGGTTTCTTTTAAGATCTTTTTTCTATCCTTCAAGTCGATTTTATAATTTGAAGGAATGGAAAAGGAAAAGTCTACCAATTTAGAATCAAGAAATGGAACTCTAACTTCTAAACTTTGACACATACTCATTCTATCAACTTTGATGAGCATATCATTTTCGAGAACAAGCTGCATGTCGGTTAATAATACTGAATTATAATCCTTATTCAGGTTTTTTAATATTTCACTCTTTCGCCTATTTGCTTCTTTCGTTCGTTCCTTATTTTTCGACACTAAAATTTCATCGCCTTCAAATCCTGACCATTTCGCCCATTGCCAATACCTCTCCTTAAAATCGAGTTTCATACCTTCAGCAAATTTATTCAATTGCCTCACCTTATTACCTGTTTTAGAATTTCTCGATTTTGGTAATTGTTTTAAAAAAGGATGAGCCAGTTTGACTAAATTTCCTACTATACCTCCATTTCTCACTCTTAATTCAGCTGCATGCTTATTATATCCTGCAAACATTTCATCAGCACCATCTCCTGAGAGAGCCACTTTTACATACTTTCTGGTATGCATACTTAAAATATTTACTGCAAGAGCCGAAGAATCAGCGAATGGTTCATCAATATAATCAAGTACAGTGAATAGGTTTCCGTACAAATCATCGTTTTTTAATTTGAAAACTGTGTGATTGGTTTTGTTTTGTTTTGCTACCAATTCAGCATAATAGGTTTCGTCAAACATAGGTTCGTCTTCATAACCAATGGAGAAGGTATCTAAGCTATTCGAGTGATTTGCTGCAATAGCTGTAATAATGGAAGAATCTATTCCTCCACTTAAAAAAGTCCCAACTGTTACATCTGCGATCATCCTGTTTTGAACCGACTCTTCGAGTAAGCGCTTGAGTTGTTTTTTTGCCGATTCGTAGTCAGGAGGACTTGTAAGGTTTTCGTTATATGGTATAGAGTAATAGGTAACTTCCTTTAATTCTTGCTTTGAACCAACCAATAAATAATTTCCTGCTCCAAGTTTAAACACATCTTTATATATAGAATAGGGTGCTGGTATATAATTCAAATGAAGGTAGAGCTCCAAAGATGCTTCATCAATTTGCTTTGGAACATCGTATTGAATAAGTGCTTTTATCTCCGAAGCGAATACAAACTTATTTTCGTTTTTGTAATAATAGAATGGTTTTATTCCAAATCGATCACGGGCTGCAAACAATACATCTTCGATATTGTCATAGATAGCAAAAGCAAACTCTCCGTCTAGTTTATCAAGACAATTTTCTCGATAATGGATATACATATAGAGTAAAACCTCAGTATCACTTTCGGATTTAAACCGTATACCTTTAGTCTCTAATTCCTTTCTTAATACTTTATAATTAAATATCTCACCATTAAACACGATTGTATATCTACCTGTTGTATCTGTGAATGGTTGAGAGGCTGCAGAGCTAATGTCGATAATAGATAATCTTCGGTGCCCAAGAGCAGCCATCTTGTTAGTGTAGATACCTTCTCCATCAGGTCCACGCCTTATTAATGCTGAAGTAGCATCATTAATCTTTGATAAACAATGTTTCTCTTGTTCATTAAAAATAAGTATTCCGGTTATTCCGCACATTATTCAGCCAATGTTGAATGTGTACATCTTTGTTGATATAGTTTGTTCATTAGAATAAAAGATAAAATATAATTCATTTTCTTTGCTCTCACTTATTTTGAAGTGCACAAAAGTATAATATAATTTTTATTCTAAATTTATTATTAATAAATTCTTAAATGTCATCAACCATCATCCTTATTTGTGTAGTTGCCTACTCCATTCTATTGTTCGTTGTAACGTGGATAACCTCGAAGGGAGCCAATAACGAAAGCTATTACGTGGGTAACCGTTCTTCCAAATGGTACCTTGTAGCTTACGGAATGATAGGTGCATCGCTTTCGGGCGTAACGTTTATTTCGGTGCCAGGTACTGTTGGCAAACTAGAAAGTGCCAATGGGCAGTTCAGTTATTTTCAGGTAATATTAGGTTATCTCTTCGGTTACATGGTGATTGCTTATATCTTGTTACCATTGTATTATCGATTAAACCTGACATCCATATATAGCTACCTAAAACAACGCTTTGGCAATTATTCGTATCGTACAGGGGCTTTCTTTTTTATTTTATCGCGTGTTGTTGGTTCTGCTTTTAGGGTTTATGTGGTGGTGAATGTTTTACAAAGTTTTGTGTTTGACGAATTGGGTGTTCCCTTTTATGTAACCGTTGCTGTGTTTTTAGCACTTATACTACTCTACACGTATCAAGGCGGTGTGAAAACAATTGTTTATACCGACACTCTTCAAACCACCTTTATGTTGCTGTCGGTGGTCCTATCAATTGTGTTTATTATGAAACAAATGGATTTGAACATTTCAGGTGTGTATCATAAAATTTCGCATTCTAATTACACGCAAGTGTTTTTCGGTGATTGGAGGTTGAAATCCTATTTCCCTAAACAGTTCTTTGGTGGGATGTTCATCGCCATAGCGATGACAGGATTAGACCAAGAAATGATGCAAAAAAACATCTCTTGTAAAAATGTGGGCGAAGCTCAGAAGAATGTATTAACATTTACTTTCATTCTTTTACTTGTTAACATACTTTTCCTCGTATTAGGAGCTTTGCTTTATATATATGCAAACGAACAAAGTATTCCACTATTGATGGATAAGGATATGAAGATAGTTTCAGACAATGTGTTTCCTTCTATTGCCCTACATTCGTTGGGTACGCTTTCGGCAGTGTTTTTTATTATCGGACTTATTTCGGCTGCTTATCCTAGTGCCGATGGAGCGCTTACAGCTTTAACCTCGGTGTTCTGTATTGACTTTCTAGGCTTGAAAGACAATACTACTAAAACAGAAGAAGAGAAAAAGAAAATCAGATACCTTGTTCATTTCTCGTTTGCAGCCATACTGCTGCTTGTGATTGTTGTGTTCAAGTTGATTAACAACGATTCGGTGATTACCAATCTTTTCACATGGGCTGGATATACCTATGGCCCTTTGTTAGGTTTGTATTCATTCGGTTTGTTTACTAAAAAACAAGTGCACGACAAATGGGTTCCCTTGATTTGTATCATTGCTCCCATTGTTTGTATTTTGTTAAATAATAATTCTACTTGGCTATTCAACGGATATCGATTTGGATTCGAGATGATCATCTTAAATGGGTTGTTCACTTACATTGGTTTATCCATCATTGCTAAGAAAAAAGAAACTCTAGTGTCTGAATAAAATGATGTATATGCGAATCAGACTGCTTATTACGCTTAGTTTTATTTTTATTCAACATTTCATTTGCATTGGACAAACGATTGATGATTTTATGAATGAGGCGAACAAAAGGATTGAATTTGGTAACATCGAAGGCGCTATTGAAGAGTTCGATTTATTATTGGCGAAATTCCCGAAAAACTCCATTACCTATTTCGATAGAGCCATGATGAAAGGCAAGATAAATAATACCATTGGAGCAATTGACGATTTTGGAAAAGCCATCGCAACGGATTCAATTCCTAATCCTGATAATTACTATTTGAGAGGTAAGCAAAAAGAAAAATTGAACGACCACAAAGGCGCTATTGATGATTATAGCCATGCTTTATCATTAGAAAGTGATAATGCTGATGCTTATTATTTCAGAGGTCGGGCGAAGGCGAATCTGCTCGATTTTAACAAGGCTTTGCTTGACTATACCGAAGCTATTAAAATACGTACCAACCATGCTGAAGCATATGCTTACAGAGGTTGGGCTAAGGTTCAGCTTCAGCAATACATGGCAGCGCTTACCGATTTAGACTCTGCTATTTATTTCGCTCCTGAACTAATCTCAGCTTATTATTTCAGAGGTAAAACAAAAGGAGAATTGAATCGGAAATGGGAAGCCATTCAGGATTTTGCCAAAGCCATCAACCTTAAATCCGATGCTGATAGAGCTTTTGAAGATGATTTAAGTTTAAATATTTCTGCAAAGAAATACAAACATAGCCTCAATAAATATTGCCGTTCTATTCAAGTATCTAACGACTCGGCATACCTCAGAAGGGCTTTATTAAAAGCCTATTTGCATCAATACAAAAGTGCTTTGCGAGATTACAATACCTTGCTGATGATGAACCCAAACATCGAAATGGGATACTATGGAAGAGGAATAGCTCGGATGAACACTAAAGATTATGCAGGTGCTGTACAAGACTTTTCGAATGCTTTTGTTATCAACCCGGTGAACAAGGAAGCCATTAAAAATAGAGGATTGGCTAAAGCGCTGAGCAACGATTACCTTGGAGCGATT
>CAIWDF010000256.1 GCA_903911435.1 uncultured Bacteroidota bacterium | reverse complement strand
TATAGTTATAGTGCTGCACTTTATAGTTATAGTGTTGCACTTTATAGTTATAGTGCTGCATTTTATGGTTATAGTGCATCATTTTGTGTTTTTCCGCACCTTATCTAAGCTTTTTAGGCATCTTTTAATATTTTTACCTCATGGCTTTAAGTCCTATTTACGATGGTTTTTAATGATAACGAATCGTTGAAACATCAAACCAATTAACTTTTCGGATAAACTTACCAATAAATTACAAGAGCCTTCTGCAAATGGATAGTGATTCATCGAGTATTTGCTTTGCTTTTTTGAAAGGAAAACAAATAGACTACAGACTACAATATTTCTAAAAAATATCATTTATAATCATTCCTGTTTTGTAAACCGAAGAGTATTTAAATAAAAGAGGAGGTTGTTCTTTCGAACAACCTCCTCTAACAGAAGTTTAATAAAATGCTAAACTATTTCACCAATTTTCTTGTTTCAACACTGTTGTTTGACAAATCAACTATGCGAACGAAATAAACTCCGTTGCTGAATTTATCAAAATCAGTTTTGATAGTAGTTGCACCAGCAACAATTGAATGTTTCTGATCAATAACTTTGTTACCATTCACATCAAAAACCATAATCACAACATCTTTGTCTGTATCAGTATTTATGTCCACTTTGAAATATTCAGTGGATGGATTTGGATACAAATCAGAGAAAGAATTTAAAGTTGATGTTGACTCAGGTGTACTTTCAATCAAAATTGGGCTCAAGCAAGTGGTTACAGCGTACGACACTTGTGCACTTGTAGCACAACTGTTAACCGCTGCAACTTTTACTAAAGAACCAGAAGGAGTTGTAGTAGCAAAATGAACCGTAACACTGCTTGTTCCTTGACCTGAAGTAACTGTAGCTCCAGTTGGTACTGACCAAGTATACGAACTTGCATTAAGCACTGCAGTAGAAATAGAGTAAGGTACGGAAGTACCTGCTGTTATTTCAGTACAGATGCTATTGCTTCCAGTAATCGTAGTGGAGATAGGAAGTGTTTTGGTAACAGCTAATGTTTTAGCCACACTACTACCACAAGCAGCATTTGATTTGCAAGTAACGCTACCAGCGGCAGCATTAGAAGCAAACATCACACCGATATGAGTCGTTCCTTGTCCTGATGTAATAGTAGCTCCTGTAGGAACTGTCCAAGTGTAAGAACTAGCACCGGCCACCGCTGCAATAGTATACGAAGCAGAATCAACTGAACCCGCGAATCTGCATATAGAAGTAGGACCTGAAATTAAAAGAGGTGTTGCAGGTATTGTTTTTGCAACAACTAAGGTTTTTGCAGCACTTCTACCACAAACTACACAGGATTGAACTGATAAGGTTCCTGTTGTATAAGTAGTTGAAAACAAAACTGTAAGTGAAGAAGTTCCCCATCCTGCAAGTATTGTAGTATTAGCAGGAACCACCCAATGCATTGAATCAACACCAGCAACTGCAGATGCAGTGTAGGTTACAGGATTTCCAGAAGCAGCATATGTACAAACATTTGCTGGGCCAGAAATAGTAAGTGGAGCAGCAGGAATAGTTTTTGTAACTACTAGTGATTTAAATGCACTTCTTCCACAAACTACACAAGATTGAACTGAAACACTTCCTGTGGTATAAGTTGATGCGAACAATACAGAAATTGAGTTTGTTCCCCATCCAGAAAGAATGGTTGCATTAGCAGGAACTACCCAGTGCATTGAATCAACACCAGCAACTGAAGATGCAGTGTAGGTAACAGGTGTTGCAGATGCAGTCGCAGCGCAAACATTTGTTGGACCAGAAATAGTTAGTGGTGCTGCAGGGATTAATTTTGTAACAACAAGTGTTTTAGCTACAGAACTACCACAACTAACCACTGATTGTACTCCAATACTACCAGTGGTATATGTTGAAGGGAAAGTTACCGTTATAGCTGTTGTTCCTTGTCCGGAAACAAGTGTTGCAGCTGCAGGTACAGTCCAATTGTAAGATACAGCACCAGCTACAGCAGCAATGTGGTAGGAAACAGGAGCACCTGAAATTGCTGCTGCACAAACATTGGCAGGCCCTATGACTGCAAGTGGTGCAGCTGGAATGGTTTTAGTAACCACTACTGATTTAAATGCACTTCTACCACAAACTACACATGATTGAACTGAAACACTTCCAGTTGTATAGGTAGATGGAAATAATACAGAGATAGAGTTAGTTCCCCAACCAGAAAGTATGGTTGCATTTGCAGGAACTACCCAATGCAATGAATCAATACCAGCAACTGCAGATGCAGTATAGGTTACAGGTGTAGCAGATGAAGCAGCAACACAAACATTTAATGGACCTGAAATAGTAAGTGGAGCAGCAGGAATTAGTTTGGTAACAACTAACGATTTAAATGCGCTTCTACCACAAACAACACATGATTGAGCTGAAACACTTCCTGTAGTATATGTTGACGAGAATCTAACAGAAATAGAATTTGTTCCCCAACCAGAAAGAATGGTTGCATTTGTAGGAACTACCCAATGTAATGAATCAATACCAGCAACTGCAGAAGCAGTATATGTTACAGGAGTTCCTGAAACTGCACTTGCGCATACGTTTGTTGGACCTGAAATAGTAAGCGGAGCAGCAGGTATTAATTTTGTAACTACAAGTGTTTTAGCAACTGAACTACCACACGTTACTACTGATTGAACACCGATAGTGCCTGTAGTGTATGTTGAAGGGAAAGTTACAGTGATAGCTGTAGTTCCTTGACCTGAAACAAGTGTTGCAGCTGCAGGTACTGTCCAATTGTATGATACAGCACCAGCTACAGCAGCAATGTGGTAAGATACAGGAGCGCCTGAAATTGCATACGTACAAACATTTGCAGGCCCAATTACTGCAACTGGGGCTGCAGGTATTGTTTTAGCCACAACTAATGATTTAAACACACTATTTCCGCACACTACACATGATTGAACTGAAACGCTACCAGTTGTATAAGTTGAAGGGAATAATACAGAAATTGAGTTGGTTCCCCAACCAGAAAGTATGGTTGCGCTTGCAGGAACTACCCAATGCAATGAATCAACACCTGCAACTGCAGATGCAGTATAGGTAACAGGTGTAGCAGAAGAAGCGGCAACACAAACATTTGCTGGACCAGAAATGGTTAGCGGTGCAGCAGGAATTGTTTTTGTAACAACAAGTGTTTTAGCAACTGAACTACCACACGTTACGACTGATTGAACACCGATAGTGCCTGTAGTGTATGTTGAAGGGAAAGTTACAGTGATAGCTGTAGTTCCTTGACCTGAAACAAGTGTTGCAGCTGCAGGTACTGTCCAATTGTAAGAAGTAGCACCAGCTACAGCAGCAATATGGTAAGATACAGGAGCACCTGAAACTGCATATGTACAAACATTAGCAGGTCCTATTACTGCAACTGGGGCTGCAGGTATTGTTTTTGTTACAATTAAAGTTTTATATGCACTTGTACAAGACGAAGCATTAACTGAACGAACAGCAATGTTTCCTGTTGTAAACGTTGAAGCATAGGAAACAGTAATTGAACTTGTTCCTTGTCCAGAAAGAATAGTTGCACCTGTTGCAGGAACTGTCCAGTTATAGGTTGCGCCAGCAATTACAGGCGTACTATAGGTTGCAGTAGCACCTGAAGCAGCATAAGTACAAACATTTGCAGGTCCTGAAATAGAAGCAGGAAGTGCAGGAAGTGCATTTACGGTAACAACAATTGGAGTTCTAGCACTCTCAATAACACCATAATTTGGAATGGTTTTATATTGAGAAACATAATATGTATGTGTTCCAGCAGCTGTAGTTGTGATTACAGGAGCTGTTAAGCTAGCGGTTCCTCCTGTTGCTACAGTATACCATTTCAAAGTATCACCAGAAATAGCTGTTGCTGTTAATGGCAAAGCAGTAGCTCCTAAGCAATAAACTACTGGTGTAGATACTGCAGGTGGAGCGATATAAGAATCAAACACTAGACTTGGAATTGAAATTTCAGTTCCTATAGGTGAATGAGCAACAAAATTTTGGTGCCCTCCTGTTGGAGTTCCAATTTGAATGTTTAAATCAAAATGCAAATTCCCATTAGTTGTAAATTGACCGATCAAAACTCTATTTGTTGAAGTAGGACCAGTTGAACCTGTTAAGGAAGCAATAGAACCATTACTAGTTGTAAAAGATCCACCAACATTACTAGTTGCATTAAACACATTTAATTCTGTAGTTAATCCTACAAAAGTAACTGAGTTTGGTGTTCCCGCCATCATTCCATCTTGAGTAGTTAATGGAATACCAGCTGAAGCATCAGCATTCAACAACATTGTATTGGTTGTAATTAAATTCGCAGCACCATTATCTTCCGACTTTAGTACTCCCATTTGTCCACTAGCAGCAGCTCCTACGGAAAACCAAGAGTCAATAGCTACAGAATTAGTGTGTAAATATTGAGAACCTATTCCGTTTGGACTTGTAGCTCCTCTATCTTCATTATTAAAGAATGAAGTAGAGGTATTGATGTTAAGGGCGTGCCCTGGTACTCCGTAAAGAGCTTGGAATTTATATCCAGGTAACATATCTGCAAAGATTCTGTAAGTTACAGAACCTACAGGCAAAACTCCTATACTTCCAGTTGCATCAGCAGCGTTGGAAACGTAGTATTTTTCTACTCTGACATTCTCCAACCCATTTTGAGCATGGGCAAGTCCGCCAAGTAATAGAAGGCCTACGCCTAAAATTATTTTTTTCATTTGTTAGCTATTAAATATTTATAATTAGTTACAAGATTGATTGAAGTTACCTAACAATAATAAAAAGTCAACATTGTTAGTTAAACCATCTTGGTTAATATCTGTTGGACAAGGAGCTAAACCACCTGTTGTAGCTAATATAGTCGCATAAGCCCATCCTGAAAGGAAAGTTGGTCCTGTAGAAGGGAATGCACCTCTGTAACTTTCTGGAGTGAAGAATCCATCAGCAGGAGCAACAGTAGATGTAGTTAAAGCAGGACTTGGTGTTGCATCATATTGTGTAGAAACAACATTTGAAGTTCCATCCATTGCCCAAATTGCATTGAATCCTGGTAATGAAGATACTCTTACATTTCCATCGGTATTGTAAAATTGAATTGAATCAGCAGCACTTGGTAAGTGAGACGCTACGTTTCTGAAGAATGAATTACTCCCTGAAAGTTTCGTAACATCTTTAGTTAAAGTTGCAGCCCAAGCACCGTTAGCACCAGCTCCCATTCCAACAAAAGTATTGTTTTTTACAATTAAACTTGGAGTTCCATTGTTATTTCTCCAATTGTCATAGGTATCAAGTACTGATTGACCAGTTGAACTAGTTGTGGTTACCCTTGTTCCTTCACCTGGTTTTGGAGTACCTGACCAAAGGTTAAGTCCACAAGCAAAATTAGCAAATACAGAATTGTAAATTTCTCCTTCTGTTAGCTCTTTTGCCATGATAGCAGCCATACCTGTGTTATCAGAATTTTCTTGTCTTTTGTTTGTTCCAATCATTGTAACATTATAGATAATTGGGTGAGAACGGTAACCTCCAGCTTGAATAGTTCCTATTGCAACACCAGAACCATTTCCAGATGCTTGGTCATCCGAATCCATTTCAAAACCATTATCACCAGCACCTGTAACAGTACCTAAAGTATCGTTAGAAGAAACACCTACTGAAAACACATTTTGTACTTTCCCGCTGTATCCGTCATCCCAATCGAACATATCATCATTTCCAAACATAAAGGTTGCATTTTTAATATTCACTGTACCACCCCAAAATTCCATATTATCATCAGCACAAGAAATTACTTCAACGTGATCTACAGTTGTTCCACGACCTACTGAACCAAATGAAATACCGTTTAATTCTCCACCAACTTGAAGAATTTGACCTGTAAAACGAACCGAGACGTATCTCAAGATACCTGAGTTGTCATTATCGTTAAAAGTAGTTGGGTAACCAGATTGAGGTGTAGTTAAGTTAACACCAAATTGATTTCTGAAATCTGAAGTTGCAAATCCTTCGAATGTTCCTAAACCATCAGCAACTGCTATTTTACCATCGCCTGTTCCAGCTTGAAAAGGACCATTTTTAGCAAGTGTTAAGTTATTAGATGCTTGTCCAGCAATAACAAGACCACCCCATTGCCCAACATTGTGGATTGAATAAGATCCATCCATTGGGTCAGCGTTTGCTGTCATCACAATTGGACATTCAGCAGTACCATCAGCAAAAATCTTTCCACCTCTAGAAACAACAAGTGCAGTTGCAGTTGAGGCCACTCCTGTATTTATTCCTTTGATAACTGTTCCTGGTTGAATTGTAAGTGTTAAACCATTTGGAACATAGATTTTTTTATCAAGTATCCACATTTTGTCACAAGTAAGAATTGTGTTTGCCAATAAATCTCCATCAGCAGCACCACCATTTGTTGCTAAGGTAGATAAGTTGATAGAAGGACGAGATGACACAGTTGGACATCCGCATGATGAACCAAGATTAGTTTGCGCGACACTTGGTGTAGCCGCAATTACAGCTAATACCGCTGTAGCAATTAAGTTTGAAATTTTTTTCATTGTTTTTGTTTTTAATTGTTTTTGTTTTTAATTGTTTGAAAAAATTTTTGTTAGTGTTTGTTAGCGTTGTAATCTGTCTGTTTCGTAGGGTTTGTAAATGTGTTTTTAGTTAATACTTCAAGTGATTTATCGGTAACAAAATTAGTACTTGTGTATTTTGTGATTATGAAGGAGTAATTATGAAAGAACTATGATTGAGAGAATTTCAGATTAAGAAAAAACAAGGATTAAAACATTTTAATTAACATTGAGGGTAAATGTTAACTAAAGTTTAAAATCAATATTTCTCAACCAGTTTTTTTGCAGTTTTTAATAATTCTTCCAATGGAGTAGTTGAATTGAGGTAATAAAGTTTAAATTTGAAAAGCTTATTGTTTTTTAATATAATTACGAAAGGGAAATTCATACTGTCTTTAATCATGTATGCCTCATCTCCAAAACCAATAAGGTCATTAATCGAACCGCTTTTCCCATTCTCTTGTTTCAGACTTTGAAAAATGGACTGACACATGGATTTGTCTTTATACTGCTCATAACTAAAAAACAATCTACCTTTGGATGTGCTATCTTTAAACGGAACAATGTAGGTAAACGAGTATCTCAAAACTCCACCTGTGTTTCGAGAGGTACTGTCAATTAATTTACACTTATTTCCAACTAT
>CAIWDF010000255.1 GCA_903911435.1 uncultured Bacteroidota bacterium | reverse complement strand
TATATTTCTTATAACTTCCCTGTTTTACGCCATCCACATAATTGGTTTCCTCAGCTATCGATTTATCGGGATAGAAAACAGACGTATTCAAATGAAATTTACGAGTGATGGTAATCACAATCAATATTCCAATAAAATGAAGGCAATACAGTCCATAAGAGATGGTACCAAGTTTAGATATAAGCTTTGCCTTCCCCATCTTGAAAAAGGAAATGCTTGAATAATTTTGTTCGAGAATAATGAGAAGTATGATGAATGCAATAAAAGGCCGCTCGAACAAGCGTAGCACATAATTATTATAAAACAACTGACTACGGAATAGAAAAACAATGACAAAACTAATGTAGAGAATCAATAGAAAAGACTTTGACCATCTTTTTATTCGCTCAATGTTCCTTTCATTCTGAACAAAATAGGCACCACAAGCCCCCATGCATAAATCGCCCATACATGATAAGGTATGATACTCATTGTACAAGGCATTATCATAATATGCTCTGAAAACCAACGAAACACTGAAAATAATTGCAAACAAATAGGGGTACCATTTATTAGGAATTAAAAAGAGTAACACAGGCCAAATGAAATAGAATTGTTCTTCAATAGCCACACTCCACAAAACTCCAAGTACAGAAGCATCAGGAAGCCCCTTTTTAATAAAATCGAAGTTATTAAGAAAGGTTATATAATAGATAGGATTAGCCGTTTCGTTAGGCTGTTGCCCGAAATAATGTTTCAACACAGGGAAAATAACAAACCCAAAAAACACACAAAAGAAATACAAAGGCCAGATTCTAAGTATACGTCTCACCCAAAATTTTGTAATGGTAATTTGACCTTGAAATTCTTTTTCCTTAATCAATAAAAAAGTGATTAGAAAACCGCTTAAAACAAAAAAGAAATTGACACCTATATTCCCATTTCCGAACAATTGAACCTTTATAAAATGATAGAAACTTGAATTTTTTATATAATCAAAATCGGTAAAAAAGGAATGAAACATGAATACACTAAGAAAACAAAGAAATCTTAATCCATCGAGGTTCGGGAAAAAGAAATGGATTTTTTTTTGATTCATTTCTTTTCCCGATTGAAAGGGTGTTTAATTTTAAGCGCTTGTTGGTCGTAAAAATACTTTAACACAAATAAACTCGAAACATAAAAAGGAATACAGGGGATTTTTAGACGAACCAAAGAACCAAAATTGGAAGTAGCGATACCTACCGAAAAAGCAAAAAACAAAGAAAAAAGAACTGAAAAAAGAAGCAATGGGTTCTTACCAATCAAACTAAAAAACCCGAGAAACTTTAGTCGAATAATCAAGAAAGCCGTAAGCAACATGATATAGGAGTTTTCAAGTGCCGATAAAAACATTACAGGGTTTTTTACATCCCACAAATACGGCCTAAACAGTGTAGCAGCTATTGCTAAATGAGCCTTGCCCAACATACTAAGAGGGTCGGCATCAAAATCACCAATATCGAAACTATTACCTTGATAATAGCTTTGTTTTTGATCCAAATTAACAACCACTGCCCTATCCAGTACATTATCCAATGCGTATTGTCCCAAGACAGAATTCATTTGCGAAAGGGCCAAAACACTTAATCCAATTCCAAGGGAAATAAAAAAAGGAGCAGCCATCATCCTTAAAACATTACTTTTAACTTTTGCTAACCTCTCATTCGACAACCAAATTAAGGACCCTGGTAATAAGGCAAATAGAATATACGGTTTGATTGCTATTAATAAGTAAGCTGCGACAATAATAAAACCTAACGTAATAAGTTTGTATTCTTTTGTAATGAAAAAGACATAAAAAGAATACGTGTACCAACCTACCGCTGAGAGGGTGATGGTATCTTTTAATAAACCAGAACCCCAAAAAACAACAGATGGAATATATAAAATAGAGATGGCGAATTGCCGTTGTAAGGTAGGAAATTGTTCGTTGAAAAGTAAGAACAATCGCCAAACACCTGTATAGCAGAACCAAGCAAGAAGTAACGACATCACCACATAACTTCCACATGATAAATAATAAAATGGCACCATGAGACGAGAAACAAAAAGCGCATTGGTATCTCTCCAAAAAACCGGAAATCCTGTTGTCGAATCAAATGAAAGCAGATTGCTATATGAATTGTTACCTTTTAGCATATCCCAAAAGGTTTCCGTATCTTTCAACAACATATTGCCAACAGCTTTTGAAGTTAAGTAGTAATTTACAGTATCTCCACCAGAATAATAAAACTGATATATCATGCATACGGCTATTGCCCCAAATAACTTGACGAACAAACCTCGAACATAATATTTATACAAGGGCTGATAAACAATGTGTTTGTCCTGTACATACCCTGCTACAAAATAAATCAGAATTAAATAAACGGGTGTTAAGAATAAATCAAAAAGTGTAAGTACCACCTGGAATTCTAATTTTTTATTGTTTTTATTTTGAACAAAAATAGTACAATGTTTTAAATAATGTTTTAAACTTGTAGAATTAAAATTTTGGATGGATGAATGTACTCTACATTTCTTATGACGGAATGACTGACCCCTTAGGTCAATCGCAGGTAATCCCTTATTTGGTGGGCTTATCACGCAAAGGGCATCGCATTACTTTAATTGCATGTGAGAAAAAAGAACGATTCGAGCAACATCAATCCACCATTGCAGCCTTACTTACCAAAGCCAATATACAGTGGTGCCCTGTGCCCTACTCCACTTTACCTTCGGTGGTGTCGAAACGATTGAATATCTATAAAATAAAAAAAGCAGCGGTGCAACATTGCAAAACCAATAAAGCTGACGCTGTGCACTGCAGGAGTTATATGGCCGCATTAATCGGTTTATATTTAAAGAAAAAGTTTAAGATTCAATTCATTTTTGACATGAGAGGTTTTTGGGCTGATGAGCGCATTGATGGAAAGATTTGGGATTTAAATAACACCTTGCACAACAATATTTATAAATACTTCAAGAAAAAGGAAATTGAGTTTCTAACAAAGGCTGATTACACCATTACTTTGACTCAACATGCGAAAGCCGAAATCATGAGTTGGAAACCCTTCCAGCATAAATCGTTGGATATTCAGGTGATACCTTGTTGTGCGGATTTAGATTTGTTTTCAATGGCAAATGCGAGTATTGAGAAAAAGAAAAAATTGCGAGAACAACTTAAACTAAAGGATGATGATTTTATAGTTACGTATCTTGGTTCCATTGGCACATGGTATATGTTGGATGAGATGCTCGACTTCTTTGTGCTTTTAATTCGAACCAAGAAGAATGCTCGTTTCTTATTCATCAGCCCTGATAGCAAAGCGGAGATTGAGAAGAAAGCTCAAGTAAAAGGAATTGACCCCAACAGAATTACCGTTCACTCCGCCACTCGAGCTGAAGTACCTATCTACCTTAGTCTTTCGAATGTATCTATTTATTTTATCAAACCACTGTATTCTAAAAAAGCTTCCTCGCCCACTAAAACAGGTGAAATCATGGGGATGGGGATACCCATCATTACCAACTCAGGAATAGGCGATAGCGACCAGATTATAACCGATTCGGGAGCGGGCTTACTTATTAATTGTTTCACAAATGAGGAGTATCAGAAGATAATTGAGCAAATAGATGTACTTTTGAAAACTGAAAAAACAAAGATAACTGCTGCTTCTGCAAAGTACTTTTCGTTGGAGAACGGAATTGAATTGTACCAAGAAGTTTATAAGCAATTAGAACAAAGAAAAGAATAAATACGATAAACACATGAATTCTCAAAAAACAATAATCGTTACGGGTGGAGCTGGATACATTGGATCGCACACCATCATCGAACTGCTGGCATTGCCCAATTACAACATTGTATCGGTTGACAATTATTCCAACTCTTCAGCTACCACTTATTCGCGCATCGAAATGATTACGGGAAAAAAAGTAAAACACTATGCTGTGGATTTATGCAATAAGAAAGAAACCGAATCGCTCTTTGAATCAGAAAAAAACATTGAAGCGGTGATTCATTTTGCTGCTTTCAAATCGGTGCCGGAGTCGGTAGAAAATCCTTATAAATACTACAGCAACAATATTAATTCGTTAATCAATGTATTGGAATGTTGCCTAAAGTACAAGGTTAGTAATTTTATTTTTTCTTCTTCGTGTTCGGTTTATGGTAATATCAATGAATTGCCAGTAAAAGAAACCACTCCGCTTGGTAAAGCCGAATCGCCTTATGCATTTACAAAACAAATTGGGGAGGAGATGATAAAAGATTATGCACGTGCAAATCCGCAACTACAAACGATTGCCCTTCGTTATTTCAATCCAGTTGGTGCACACATTTCAGGGTTTATTGGCGAATCGCCAATAAATAAAGCGACTAGTTTGGTGCCGATTATCACCAATACTGCCGTTGGAAAAATTAAACAAATGAAAGTAAATGGCAGCGATTACGCTACACGTGATGGTAGTTGCATCAGAGATTATGTACACGTTACTGATATTGCCACTGCTCATATCAAAGCGATGTATTATTTGATTGACAAGAAAAATAAATCGAATTTCTCTATCTTCAATTTAGGAACAGGCAATGGAGTGAGTGTGTTGGAAGCCATCGCTGCTTTCGAAAAGGTGAGCAATGAGAAATTGAACTATACCATTGGTCCGAAACGTGAAGGTGATGTGGAAGCCATATATTCCGACAATAGTTTCACCGAAAAACATCTTGATTGGAAACCTATTTTTAATTTGGATGATATGATGAAGACGGCTTGGGTATGGGAGTTGGAACAAAAAAAAGAAAACCAAAAGAGTTAAACAAACTAAAAGCAACTGTAGTATAAACTATGTCGGAAGAATCAATTATTGATTTAGAGCAAGAGAAAAATGAAATACTTAAAAGATATCGTTCCTTATTAAGAGCTTGCAAACGTACGCTTGAGAAGGGTGATAAGCTCCTCATTCGAAAAGCATTTGACATAGCATTGGAAGCGCATAAAGACATGCGCAGAAAAACCGGTGAACCTTATATTTATCATCCCATCGCGGTGGCGCATATTTGTGCCGAAGAAATTGGCTTGGGTACTACCTCCGTGGTATGTGCCTTGTTGCACGATGTGGTGGAAGATACCGACTTGACACTGGATGATATTCGTGGATTATTTGGCGAGAAAGAAGCAAAGATAATTGATGGGCTTACCAAGATTTCAGGTGTATTCGAACAAGGTTCTTCGCAACAAGCCGAAAACTTTAGGAAAATGCTCCTCACACTTTCGGACGATGTACGTGTAATCCTCATAAAACTTGCCGACCGACTGCACAACATGCGAACGCTTGACAGCATGGCAAGAGATAAGCAATTGAAGATTGCATCGGAAACTTTATACCTCTACGCTCCACTTGCACACCGCCTTGGATTGAATGCTATAAAAACCGAACTTGAAGACATGGGCCTGAAATATACTGAGCCAGATGTATATAATGAGATTCAACAAAAGCTAAAAGAATCGGAGCCAGAACGAAAAAAGTTCATCTCGAAATTCATTGTTCCGATAAAAGAAATACTGGAGGAACAAGGTGTGAAGTTCACCATCAT
>CAIWDF010000254.1 GCA_903911435.1 uncultured Bacteroidota bacterium | reverse complement strand
TCATTTATCAAAAAAAGGAGTTCATAAAGAAGGCAAAGGAGTTCATATAGCAAAAAAAGGAGTTCATAAAGAAGGCAAAGGAGTTCATTTAGTAGAAAAAGGAGTTCATAAAGTTGCTTAGGGAGTTCATAAAGTTACTTTTGCATATCATAAAGCAGGTCTGTTCAATAAACTGTGTCGAGTTCGAAGACGTTACAAGTTTTCAGCTATTCTTAGAAGCTCATTCACCGTTTTCCAATTTCGGGTGGTGGATACTTGCTTTAATTTCGATTCGAAAAAATTATTGCTTAGTTTGGTATTTCCGTATCCTTCGGGACAAAAAAGGTAAATCGCTTTCCCCTGAATTTCGAATTCGTCTTTGCCACTATTTACTTCGCTTAGTTTTTCTAAATTGGAAGTTTCGGGTTGGTCAGCTAGAAAGGTGACATGAAGTTTGGAGGGGTCTTCGCTTCGCAAATTCACAAACGGATTTTGAAGGGAGATGGTTTTAAAATCGTCAACTCTCATCACCAAAACCGGTACATCGAAACCAAAATGAGAAGCGATTTTTTTTGAAATTAATTTTCCTAATACAACCACATCAGCATCTTTGTATTGAAATACTACATTGCCACTTTGTATATAAGTTTCGCAGTTTTTGAACTTTAAATCAAGGTAAACTTGCTTTAGTTCGTCCATTTTTATTCGGTTTTTCCCACTTACGTTTATTCCCCTAAGTATCGAAATATAAGTTTTCATAGAATAGTTTTTCAAAAAAGAGATTTTTTGTAAACCAAAGATAAGCCATAAATTGGAAGCAAAGCGAAATAAAATTCGATGAGATTTGGATATTTACAAACAGAGTGATTGTAAAAAAACCGTACATTCGTAACCTTATAATTATCTATAATACCAAAGGAATAAGGGATGTTTAATTTTATAAAAAGCAAAACGTTTTTGAAACATGTGTTTCTTTATTTGCTGTTTATTGGAGTCATTTGTTTGATTGTTACCCTTTGGCTGGCATCATATACCAGCCATGGAAAAATGATAAAAGTACCTAATTTTACAGGCGTAAAACTTGCCGATTTGGATCAGTTTGTTTCTGACAAAAACGTTAAATACCTAGTGGTTGATTCAATTTACGATACCAAATCACCAATAGGTTCGGTGATAAAACAAGAGCCCGAACCAGATGCAGAAGTGAAAGATGGAAGAACCATTTATCTTTATGTCAATTCGGTGATGCCTCCATCAGTGTTGATGCCAAAGCTTGTCGATCGATCGTTGCGCCAAGCACAAGCCATGCTTACCACCTATGGGTTAAAGTTGGGGAACGTGAAATTTATTCCCGACCAATGTGCAAATTGTGTATTAGACCAATTGGCAAAAGGAAAAAGAATAACTCAAGGAACATCAATAGCAAAAGGTACAGTTGTGAATTTGATAGTAGGCAAAGGGTTGAGTGATGAAGAGGTAGGAATACCATGTTTATACGGCTTATCGCGGAGAGAAGCCATCGAACGTTTGGCTGATGCATCCTTATCGGCAGGAGCCATCACTTTTGACGAACCAAAGGATTCACTCACATCCAAACTTTATCGGCAATCACCTAAATGCGGAAAGGATAAAACAATTAAGATGGGAGCAACCATCGACTTGTTTTTTACCACCGACCACAATAAAATACCAGCTAGTCCCGTTGATACTGTAGCAACAAATTCAAAAGATGAACAGAATTATGATCAATAAATTCGCACTCGCAGTCATTGCTGTGCTATTGTCAAATCTAGTGTTTTCGCAAGGTTTGATAGAAGTGCCATTAAATACAAATCCTATTCTATTGCAAAAATGGAACGAGATAAAAAATCAAAAGTCAGCGCTTATCAAACCATCCATTTCGGATACACTTACTTTGGGGTCGGACGGAATATTAGATGATTTCTCGAAACCAGGTCCTTTTCCTGATACCAGTCTTTGGCTCGACAATTATGTTTTTATCAATCGCGATTATCCCATAGCACCTCCAACCATAGGTGTAGCTACCTTCGATGGAGTGAACGAACATGGTTATCCTTACAATTTTCTTGCAAATCAATACACAAGTGGAAAAGCAGATATGCTCACCTCAAAGCGAATTAATTTGAAAGGCAAGACAGCTGCAGATTCTATTTGGTTAAGTTTTTATTATCAACCACAAGGAAGAGGAAATGCACCCGAATCGGCCGATTCGTTGATAGTAGAATTTGGAAGAAAAACACAAGCATATAAAACCATTCATGATACAACTTTTGTTACCGATACCTTGTATCGTTTCGATTCGGTAAGCATGACCTATGTTGTTGCTTCTACTTACGATTCCATTGCTCAAATTATGGATTACACAAAACCATACGATTCGGTCGTATGGAGTCATCAATGGGCGCACAATGGATATCCTCTTGCAACTAACGATAGCAGTTGGCATTTTGTAATGTTACCTGTATCCGACACGGCATTTCTCAAAGGTGGTTTTCAATTTCGATTTCGAAACTGGGCAACACTCAGTGGTAATGGTGACCAATGGAGCATAGATGATGTGTTTCTGGCAACTAGGTTGAATAGAAATGATACTTTACTAGATGATGTTTCTTTTGTTTACAACCCACCTTCTTTACTTCAAACTTATACGGCAATGCCATGGAATCACTATCAGGCTTCTGCCATGAGACATTCTTTTAACTTTGTTCTTCGAAATAATTATAATATTGGTCGCAACACACATTGGTATTACAATATTAATGATGCTTCAGGTCTATGGCAATCAGGAGGAAACAATTCTGGTAATGTTAATCCTTACTCAACATCAGGCTACCATATTGACATTAATAATTACGTTCTACCTACAATCCCATCATTGTTAACAACAGGGCCAACAACTTATACATTTGAGCAAATTCTTTCTTGCGGTGATATTAATACACGTAACGATACTGTTCGGTTAAAACAAAATTTCTCGAATTATTATGCCTATGATGATGGCTCCGCAGAAAGTGCATTTGCACTTGGCGGAACATCCATGACAGTGGGCGAACTTGCTCAACAGTTTACTTCAACCATACTCGATACTTTAAGATGTATTGATATTTATTTTAATCCCCTTTGGAATGATGCACGTTTGTATTCAATAGTAATGAAAGTTTGGGCAGACAATGGTGCAGGACAACCTGATGACGCACATGTGCTTTATTCAGATAATATTAATCCTCCGCTTTCACCCAATTACGATTCGGCACAATACGGCCCAGATCATTTTATTCGTTATTATTTATTGCAGCCTCTTATTCTTCCTGCTTCTACTTTCTATGTTGGTTTCTTGCAAAACACCAATCAGTTTTTAAACGTTGGAGTTGATAAACGCACCAACCAATCGGATAAAGTTTTTTATAACACCACTGGAACTTGGTATACATCGCCTTACCCAGGTACCTTGATGATGCGTGCTGTGTTTGGCTCTGCTGCCGAATTTGTTGGGCTGAACGAAATAAAGAAAAACGATTCAGAATTTTCAATTTATCCCAACCCTGCAAATGATCGATTGTATTTTCAAAATAATAGTTTAGCTTCGAATACTAAAGTCTTGTTTACCATAATGGACGTGGTAGGAAGAACAATTGTAGAAGGGAAATCAACTACTACTGAGTTTATTGATATTTCAAATCTTTCCGAAGGTGTTTATTTTGTTAGGTTACAAAATGAAGGAAGTGTTTCAATACAAAAGTTTATAAAAGCTAAATAAGTAATTACTGATTATAAAATGAGGGAAGAAGATGATGAAGTGCTGGATGAACAAGAAGATCAGGAATTATTTGAACATTACAGAGTAGTAGTAGATAAGGGACAAGGACTACTTCGTGTAGATGTTTTTCTTACCAATAGAATAGAAAATGCCACAAGAAGTAAAATACAACAGGCAGCAGAAAATGGTAATATTTTGGTTAACGAAAAACCCGTTAAGTCAAATTATAAAGTAAAGCCCAATGATGTTATCACGGTTGTATTCGCGCATCCTCCTCGCGAAATAGAACTTATTCCACAGAACATTCCCATCGATATTGTTTACGAAGACGATGACTTAATATTGATTAATAAGAATGCAGGTATGGTTGTTCATCCTGGATATGGCAATTATACTGGCACACTAGTTAACGCATTGGTATACCATTTCCAAAATTTACCAAATCCAAAAACAAGAGCCACGGTTCAAGATAAAACTAAAACCACTACTGAAAAAAATGTTGAGAACCAACGACCAGGCCTGGTACATCGACTAGATAAAAACACTTCAGGCATCATGGTTGTTGCAAAATCTGAGCAAGCGATGACTCGATTGGCAAAAGATTTTTTTGACAGAAACATGGACCGTAAATACATTGCTTTGGTGTGGGGTGATTTTCAAGAAGAAGAAGGTACTGTGATTGGTAATATTGGACGCCATTTGAAAGATAGAAAAAAGATGGACGTTTTTCCTCCTGAAAGCGAGCTTGGCAAACACGCTGTAACTCATTATAAAGTGTTGGAAAGATTCGGATATGTAAGTTTGATAGAATGCAAATTAGAAACCGGTAGAACACATCAAATTCGAGCTCATATGCAACATATCGGACATTCGTTATTTAATGATGAAACCTATGGAGGTGATCGCATATTAAAAGGAACCACTTTTGCAAAGTATAAGCAATTTGTCGAGAATTGTTTTGCCTTGTTACCAAGACATGCTTTGCATGCTAAATCGCTCGGCTTTAATCATCCTGTTTCGGGTAAGTACCTTCACTATGATTCAGAGTTGCCAGAAGATATGAAAACGGTTATTGCTAAGTGGAAAGCGTATTCGAATACGAAATCACTAGAAGAAGATTAGGCTTTTGAGAATATATAATGTTGTAAGTTTAGTTACCTACTGCTTTTTCGAAAATTTGTTTACCCAAAGTATCCATAGTAAAAAAATAAATCCATAGATGAGGATCGTGAAGGTGTAGGTATGGTTGAATTCGGTCCATGCTCTACTATGAATATCGAGAATAGACAAACCCACGAGACGAAAGATATTCAACAATTCGATGCATAATATGCCAATTAGGATATATACGATCTTTAATTTCCAATTGCCTTTGTAAGCAACAATAAACCCAGTGAATAAGGCAAACATGGCTATCCCATTGCAATTATCTCCAACCCATAGTCCTCCGCTTCCATCAATACCAATTAATCGATCCTCGCCAGTAAATACATTGTAGTTAAAAAGTTCCAATATCCATTTGCTTACAGCGATAGATTTGTCGATAACAAACATGTCCATGGTCTCCATGGGATGTAACCATAGATTGTAAATGCAATACCAAGAAATGTAAAAGAGGAAAATGAAAAAAAGAAATCGAACAGTAGGATTCTTAATAAATGAAAAATTCATTTATAACTAAAATAAAAGAATCCCTTATGAGGGATTCTTTTTTGTGTGATTGTATATTTTTTTACCACCGTAGGCAGCTCCAGCTATTAGAAGCAAACTAACGCCACCATCTAAGGGTACAGGACATGGAGGAAATGCTCCACCACATGGCCGTGAATGACCTCCGCCACCTCCCATTCCTGCAAAGGAGTTGGATATAAATAGAGGAGATACAATTAGTGCAATAATTAGCGATAATTTTATTACTTTTTTTCTCATGATTGTTAGATTATTCGGTTAAACAAAATCAATTATTCTTAATTACTTTTTTACAAATTTCTTTATAATACTACCTTTTTCTGAATCTATTTTCAATAAATAGAATCCATTAAATGATTCAGGTAGATTTACACTATAGGTTTGGTTATAAGCCGCAATATTTTTTGTTTCAACAATAGTTCTGCCAAGAAGATCAGTAACAGAAATATTGGTGTTTGTAGTTTCTTCTAAATTGAAATTGATAATATTTCCGTTTGAAGCTTGTAAAACCTGCGTTTGGTTTTCGAAGGTGGAGAAATCTGAATTAGATGAAATTGATTTGCAATTTCCACCCTTACTGAAATGTAAAACAAAACGATCTTCATTATCAGTTGAGTTTAACCTGAAGGTATAACTAGGTTCTGCCTTCAAATCAATCATTTTATTCAGTAATTTATCTTCAAGTTTAATGCAAGTATAATCGCCAAGTAATTCAAAACCTTTTGCATCAATTTTGTAATATCCAGAAACACCAGCTAGTGTAGTGAAGGGCATATCATAGTTTTCATCATTCGAATTGAAAATGTTTATAACAGATTTGTTACCGTCAATTGAAGTGTAAATGCTTGGTGCAGCTATTACTGGACTTTTTCTGAACCAATGGTCTTTTCCAATATCGAAACCATCAGTAGCGTTGGATGATGCACCTATTTTTAAGATGTGAGAATAGGTGTTTTTGTTTTCAGCATTGTAAAGCTTTAGGGTGAAAAATTGTTGTGTTGCAACTGTTCTCAAATCACTATTAGAGGCTGTCGTTTTAGCTGCCTCGGGAATAATTAAACTTGGAGCTGCACCAGTGGTATATACCCAAAATCCTTGACTTGAACCAATATATCCTGAAGGTCCCTCTAATAATCCATGGTTAACAAAAGAACCAGCAAAATAATCGAATACATCGTAAGTAGGATCGAGATTACTTGATGCTGCATAAACAAAGTCCCAAGAAATACTGGATGCAAATGGATTTCCTACCAAGTTAGAACTACCACTAGGGTAAGGCGCACTGTATGAAATTAAGCTACTAAAATCTTTATCACCATAGTTAGGAACACCAATTGTGTTTAGTGTTAAGTCTGGTAAATTAGCATAAGAATAATCTCCAGCCAAGAAAACTTCGAAACCAACACCAGGAGTCAATGCTGCTGCAGGTGTAGTAACAGCAACGTAATCATTAATAGTTTCGTCCCAAGTGAATTGGGTTGGCACAGAATTCGGAGGAGAATTGGAATAGCTTATTGCAGGCAATTCGTTGTTCCAATCGATAAAGGATGAACCTTGAACAGGGGAAGAAAGATCTGCCCATGAAGTATCTCGTGTTGTGATGAAGCGTTCGATGATAAAGTCTCCGTATATATTACATGTAGCACACACAGGTGCAATCCTTGCAGTATTGGTGGCATTTGATAAAAGGGTGAAGGAATTATTGTTGGTGTTGAAATCACCAGAAGTCATTGTTAGAACAGAATTGATTACGTAGGTGCCACTTGAGATTGATACTCCTCCACTTGTGTTATTGATTGTAAGTTCTTCAAAAGTTGTGGAACCAACACCTGAAATTGTTTGAGCAGAAGAGCCTGAAAATGACACATGTTTACCAGCGCTAGCAGTGAATGAACCATTCTTTAACCAATTACCTCCAACACTAAGGTTGAAACCATTTGCACTAAGTGTTGTCCCCGAATTGATAGTTAGATTACTTGCAACAACCTCATTCTGTTGAAGCTTTTTTGTACCCGAACCTGAAACCACAAGAATTGAATACCCTGATGGTGTTGGTGGAAGAAAACCATTACTGAATGCCAAAATTACGGTATTTCCAACTGTAGATGCATCAAAGATCCCTGAACCAGAAGGCATGAAACCATTGATGTTCAAGGTAAGGGTACCTGTGTTCGTCCATTGTGAAGTGGCAGTAGTAGCAAAAGATGTCATACTGTAAGTACCCAAATTATTCACAGTAACACCAGCATCTAAAATGGTTTGCCCGACTTTTGAAATAACAGATGTTGCAGCAATTGTTCTAGAATTTGAGAATCGGTATTTCACGTTGGCGGCCACAGAACCTGTTACTGTAACGGTTGTGCCTGTTCCTGTGAATGTGATTTGACCACTTGCGCCAACTTCGGATCCGGTAAGTGTATAGTTTCCGCTCACTGATAATGTTAAAGCGCCTAAAAACTGTAAATTCCCAGTAGCAGCTACAGTAAGGTTGTTACACACAGCACCAGCAGCTCCAACCTTCACAGTGTGCCCTGCTAGAATGGTTACATTGTCACTTGCTGTTGGAACTGCATTCACTCCACCAGGAACAGAAATCCAGGATGATGCAGAACTCCAAAGCGAGGTGCCAGAATTGGTTGAATTATAATTTGTACCAAACACATGCAATGAAATGCAAAGAAAACAAAGGTTTGTAAGAATAATTTTTTTCATAATTCTAAATTTTATGTGTGCAAATATAAATAAAAATAACAAGATAAATTAGCTTTGATTAAAAATAATCTACATTAAAGACAAGAATGTCCCTATAAAGGTTGCATGACGTGACGAAATGTTTATAAAATTAATATTGCCTTAATCTATAGCTCTTAATAATGACTTACTCAAGGGACTTACTGATGAGGAAAAGAAATTGGTTAATTCTCCTCTTTCGTTTATCAAATATTTGCAAAAATTCCAAGTTGGGGCTTGGTTGTTCCAACCATTTAGGTCTTTAAGGGAAAGCCAATTAAATAAAGGATTTTGATTCTTGCCAATAACATCTGTAGCCGTTGCACAACCCTCTTTTTAAAACAAAAATAAAACAGAAAACGGAAAAACCGACCTCAATAGATGCGTTTTAAGAGAGGATGGGATTTTGGGGATGGAATGTAG
>CAIWDF010000253.1 GCA_903911435.1 uncultured Bacteroidota bacterium | reverse complement strand
TTTCTCCTGAAGTTCCACTAGTTCCAGAAGAACCACTTGTACCTGAAGTTCCACTAGTTCCTGAAGAACCTTGTCCAACTATAGCTAGTTGCTCCGGTTCCTGTTAACGTTACACTTGAGCCTGAACAAATAGTATTCGCAGAAGCACTAACTGAAACGATAGGAGCGGCATTAATAGTAATTACAGCACTATCTAATTCTGAAGAACAACCACCAGAAGCAGAAATTGTGTTATAAATTGTATATGTTCCTGGTTGGCTTGACGTCAAGTCAATTTCTCCCGAAGTGATATTAACAAAATTAATTCCTGAAGGTGTTGATGAGAAAACCCCAGCACTACCGCCAAATATAGGCATTGGATTTTGTGGAGCGAATTGACAATACACTGCACTTGAATAATTAAATGTTGCATTGAAAGGGCTGCTAATTGTTACATTTTCAGATGTAGTATCAGCACAAGGTCCAGCAGTATAATAAGTAACAACATAAGTCCCAATCCCAGAAGCTGCAGCAGTTATTGTTCCTGTTGAAGAATCGATAATCAAACCTGAAGGTGATGAAGAGAATGTTCCACCTTGAGTGCCAGTAATTGATGGTGATGGGTTAATTCCAGATTGACAATAGGTTCCTGAAGAATATGAGAAGGTCGCAAATTGAGATGGATTAACTGTTAAGGTGAAACTAGAATTAGTACCAAAACAACCATTTGCTTCTGGAGTCACAGAAATATTTGCATTCTCAGATACTAGTCCATTATTCACCGCAGTAAAGGACGAAATATCTCCATTTCCTAATGCAGCTAAACCAATTGAGGTATTATCGTTAGTCCAAGAATAATTGGTACCATTAAATGAGCCTGAGAAAATAACAGGCATTGTATAATCTCCATTACATAATGTTTGATTTGCACTCATCGAGACAACAGGGGTCGGATTTACTGTGATAGTGAAGCTTGAACTTGTTCCCGAACAGTTATTTACACTTGGGGTAACTATCACGGTTGCGATTTCAGAATTTGCACCCAAATTAATAGCGCTAAATGAACCAATATCACCATTTCCTGAGGATGACAATCCAATGGAAGTGTTATCATTTACCCAACCGAATGAGGTTCCTGTGACTCCACCCGTAAAATTAACAGTCGTTGTATTGGAATTGTTACACACAATTTGGTCATTTAATATAGATGTTGAAGGCGTTGGATTAACAGTAATGGTAAAATTACTTGAACTGCCAACGCACCCGTTTGCCTCTGAGGAGATTGTGATTGTGGCTACCTCAGGATTTGTTCCAGCATTAGTGGCAATAAATGAAGCAATATCACCACTGCCGTTTGAATTCAGCCCGATTGAGTTATGATTATTAACCCATGAATAATTTGTTCCAACAACTCCTCCTGAAATGTTCACATCGGTTGTGGTCATATTATTACAAACGACCTGATTAGCAACAATATTTGTATTTGGTGTAGGATTTACTGTTAAAGTAAAATTACCGTTTGCTCCAATACAACCATTTGCACTAGGAGTAATTGTAATTATTGAAACAACAACTGAAACACCATTATTTATTGCAACAAAAGTTGGAATATCACCATTGCCATTATCGAATAAACCAATAGAATTATCACTATTTGTCCAATCAAATGAAGTGCCTGCAACATCACCATTCAATGATATTGAAGCAATATTTGAATTATTACAAACTATTTGATCGGCCAAAGAATTAACTGTTGGAGTAGGATTGATGGTAACCACCGCACTATCTATTTCTGAGGCACATCCTCCAGAAGCAGCAATTGTATTGTAGACTATATATGTTCCAGGTGTACTAGTTGCCAAATTAATTTCTCCTGAATTTATATCAACGAAATTGAGACCTAAAGGACTCACCAAGAAGATTCCAGGGGTTCCACCAAAAATTGGTAAAGGATTCTGACTAGCATTTTGACAATACTGAGATCCTGAATAAGTGAATGTTGCATTAAAAGGACTACTAATCGACAAACTAACATTCATCGTATCTGCACATGGACCAGGAGTATAGTAAGTCACCGTATACGTTCCAACCGTTGATGAACCTGCTGTGATTGTACCATCTGACGAATTAATCTCTAATCCAACAGGGGAGGCAGTAAATGTTCCTCCTAGGGTACCTGTAATGACAGGAACAGGATCTATTCCAGATTGGCAGAAAGTACCTGAAGAGTAACTAAAGGCTGCACTTTGTTGAGGATATACAACAACATTGATTGTCGCAAATCCGCTTGTAAGTCCATTCTCAGTACTTGTGATTGTCAAACTATAAGTTCCTGCCATTGAAAGCGAAGCATTTGTAATGCTTGGATTTTGAATCGAAGAAACAAAGCCATTTGGTCCAGTCCAATTGTAGTTAGCATTTACCAAAGTTGGAGTGAATAAATTTATTGTATTGAATTCACAAACTGGAGAATTACTGTTAATAACAGGAGAGGAAGGAGCTATGTGAACAATAACTACAGCCGTATCGCACAAACTTGGTGTACCATTATCGCATACAGAATAAGATAATGTGTCATTTCCAAAGAAACCTGTGTTTGGAGTGTAAGTTAAAGTTCCATTGCCATTAATAGAAACAGTTCCATTCTGAGGATTGTCTGATACGGTAGGATTATTCAAAGAGTTTCCGTTTGGATCACTGTCATTTGTTAATACACTAATAACCACAGAAGTGTTTTCCGCTGTTGTGGCGAAATCATCAACTGCAAATGGCGGAAGGTTTGTAACATCAACAACTGGAGTAACAGTAATTACAATCATTGCGTTATCACATAAGCTTGGTACCCCATTGTCGCAAACGGTGTAATAAATAGTGTCATTTCCAATAAAACCAGAGTTTGCTGAATAAGTAACAGTGCCGTTGGTGTTTAAGGAAACTGTTCCATTAGCCGAACCTCCTATTATACTCAAAGATAATGAATTACCATCTACATCGAAATCATTTGCCAATGCATTTACAACAGCAGAAGTATTAACAAGAATTGTCAGATAATCATCATTTGCTAAAGGAGGATGATTTGAGTTTCCTGCGGTGTCTATAACTGTAACAGTAATGGTACCATTATCGCAAAGAACATATACAGGGTAAGGGCTGTTATCACAAGCTGTGAATGGAATAACGAATGTTCCTAAATATCCAGTTGGAGGTATCACCACTAATGTTCCATTTCCCGTAATGTTAACGACCGTGCCTGTAGGAGTGCCTGAAGTGTTATACGAATAAGATATTGGATCATTTTCAGGATCTGAGACAACAGAGCCAACATTCACACCAATTGCCGTATTAATAAATGTTGTAACAGAAATGTTACCAGCTATTGGAGGATTGTTACCAGGAACAATATGAATGATAACAACGGCTGTGTCGCACAAACTTGGTGAACCATTATCACATATAGAATATATTAAGGTATCGTATCCATTGTAATTTGTAAAAGGAATGTATGAAATAGTTCCATTTATATTCACAGATGCACTACCGTGGTTTGGTGCACTAATAATTGTAGGATTGCCGATAGTATTACCATCTGGATCACTATCATTTCCTAACACATTTATTGTAATTATTGTATTTTCTAATGCTGTCGCAAAATCATCAACTGCATATGGCGACAAATTAGGGAAATCCTTAACAGGACTAACGGTTATGATTATAAGTGCGTTTGAACACAATGAAGGTGTTCCGTCATCACAAACCATATAAGTTATAGTGTCATTCCCATAAAAACCAGAAGCTGGAGAGTAAGTTACGGTTCCATTCGCATTTAAGCTCGCAGTTCCATGAGAAGGTCCGGAAATTAAACTTATTGAAAGTGAATTTCCATCAACATCAAAATCATTCGCCAAAGGGTTAATAGTTACCATAGTGTTTTCTAAAGTGAAAGCTAAATCGTTATTGGCAAAAGGAGGATGATTAATATTTCCGATTGTGTCAATCACATTTACGGTAATTATACCAGTACTACAAAGCGTGTTAATAGGGAACGGGCTGCTATCACAAGAAGTATATGGAATTGTAAATAC
Organism: uncultured Bacteroidota bacterium; assembly: GCA_903911435.1. Taxonomy (GTDB): domain Bacteria; phylum Bacteroidota; class Bacteroidia; order 2-12-FULL-35-15; family 2-12-FULL-35-15; genus 2-12-FULL-35-15. Next base: position 10,576 of record CAIWDF010000253.1, on the reverse strand, counting down.
ACCAAGGTATCCTGTTGGAGGAATTACAACTATTGCTCCTGTACCAGTGATACTTACAATAGTTCCTAATGGAACTCCAGATGTGTTGTAACTAAAGGATATTGGATCGTTTTCAGGATCTGAAACAGCAGAGCCAACATTCACTCCAATAGGAGTATTTATAAAAGTAGTTACAGACAAGTCAGTCGCTGTAGGAGCATTATTTACAGGTAGAATATGAATTGTAACAACGGCTGTGTCGCACAAACTTGGAGTACCTGAATCACACACTGAATAAATGAAACTGTCTGTTCCATTAAAGTTTGGGTTCGGAATATAGGAAACGCTACCGTTGCCATTTAATACCAAAGTTCCATTTAGAGGCGAAGAAAGAATTGTTGGATTATTTAGTAAGTCCCCATTTGGATCGCTGTCATTAGACAATACACTGATATTTACTAATGTGTTTTCAGGTGTTGTTGCAAAGTCGTCAGTTGCATAAGGAGGAAGATTTGGATAATCTTTGTTTGGATTAACAAAAACAACAATTAACGCATTTGCACACAAAATAGGTGAGCCATTGTCACATATCATGTAATGTATTGTATCGTTACCTGTAAATCCTATTGATGGAACATAATGAACAGTTCCATTTGGATTTAATGTTGCGGAACCATGAGAAGGTCCACTAGTAATACTCACAGTTAATGCATTTCCGTCAACATCAAAATCATTTGCTAATGGATTTATCGTTAATGGAATATTTACTAATGTGAAAGCTAAGTCATTATTAGCTACTGGCGGATGATTAACAGTGCTTGTAGTATCAATTACAGTAATCGTAATAATCCCATTATCACATAAAACATGTACAAGATATGGGCTATTATCACAAGCTGTATAAGGAATTGTGAAAGTGCCAATGTAGCCAGTTGGAGGTGTAACTACAATTGATCCATTTCCTGAAAGCATTACGGAGGTACCGTTAGGGACGCCTGAGGTAGAATATGTAAATGAAATCGGATCATTTTCAGGGTCAGAAACAGCTGCTCCTACATTTATTCCAATTGGAGTATTTATAAAAGTAGTTAGTGAAATGTCATCAGCAACTGGGGAGTCATTTACCGGTAACACAGTAATATAAACAATAGCTGTATCGCAGAAAGGTGAAGGCAAAGTATTATCACAAATCTGGTAAACTAATATGTCAGTTCCATTGAAATTGTAATTTGGTACATAATTAATTACTCCTCCTGCTCCAACTATTGCTGTTCCATTACTTGCAGCAACGGTAATGATCATACTCGAAGTATTAAGATTACCTTGAGGATCGATATCATTCAGCAACACACTAAAATTATTATTCGAGTCTTCATTAATTATATAAGTATCAAAATTCGCTGAAGGGACACAATTATTTGTAATCAAAGAAACCGTTCCCGCTAATGAAACACAACCATCCACAGTGGTTGTAACTAAATAATTACCACCCATGAGTGAAGTAGAGTTTGTTATATTAGGCGATTGAAGATTAGATGTGAAGCCATTCGGACCAGTCCAATAATAAGTTGCATTTGCAACAGTAGAGGTGTTTAAATTAACTGTTGAAGTAAAACAAATAGGGGAGTTACTCGTTGCGGTTGGAGTTGAAGGAGTGGGGTTAACAGCAATAGTAAAACTAGTGCTTAATCCTGAACAATTGTTTGCAATTGGAGTAACAGTAATTGTTGCTAAAACTTGCGAAGAACTCGTATTGATTGCAGTAAACTGTCCAATATTTCCTACTCCATTGCCTAGCAATCCAATTGACGTTTGGTCATTCGACCAATGATATGTGGTACCATTTACGCTAGATCCCGAGAATCCTATTAAAGCGGTATGTTGTCCATTACAAAGGGTTTGACTCGTAACATTATTAATAGTTGGGATAGGATTCACGTTGATTGATACTGTGATTGGAGAACTAGAACATCCATTTGCACTTGGGGTGATTGAATACACAGCCGTCCCAAAAGTGCTTCCCGTTGTTGCAATAGTTTGACTAATGCTATTTCCATTTCCAGACGTTGCTCCAATCACTCCAGATTGAACCACTGTCCAATCAAAATTTGTTCCTGACACATTGCTTGATAATGCAATGTTTGAAGATGTTGCAGAACATATAGTTTGTGATGTTGGACTTGCAGCTGCAATAATGGAAGGGTTAACCGTAATCGTAACTGATATTGGGCTTCCACTACATCCGTTTGAAGTAGGAATAATTGAATATATTGCAGTTCCCGCAGTATTTCCTGTTGATGTTAATGTCTGCCCAATACTATTTCCATTTCCAGACGAAGCTCCAGACACGCCATTTTGAATCACTGTCCAACTAAAATTAGTTCCAGAAACATTACTTGAAAGTGAAATATTTGGTGCTGTTCCAGAACATATCATTTGAGACGATGGAGTTGCAATTGCGATTGGCGTAGGTTTAACAGTAATAGATACATTTGAAGCAGTTCCAGAGCAATTATTTGCGCTAGGAGTTACTGTATAAACTGCTGTGCCTGCTGTGTTACCATTTGCTAACAAAGTCTGAGAAATGCTTGAACCATTTCCAGAAGTCGCGCCTGTTACTCCTGTTTGAACAACAGACCAATTAAAACTTGCACCAGATAAATTACTAGAAAGTGAAATGTTAGGTGAAGTGCCTGAACAAATTGACTGTGATGAAGGCGATGCAGAAACAGTTGGCAAAGGATTTACAGAAACGGTTACCCCTAAAATACTACCATTACAGCTATTCGCAGAAGGAGTTATTGAATAAATAGCTGTTCCTGAACTAATGCCACTAGTTGATAATACTTGACCAATATTAGAGCCATTACCTGAAGAGGCGCCTGTTACACCTGACTGAGAAACGGTCCAAGAGAAACTTGATCCAACAACATTGCTACTTAAAACAATGTTTGGCGCTGTTCCTGAACAAACTGTTTGAGAAGAAGGCAATGCTGCGATAGAAGGAATAGGTTTTACAGTAATAGAAACAGAAGCCGTATTACCAGTACAGCTATTTGAACTAGGTGTTATGGTATAAATAGCTGTTCCAGTAACATTTGAAGATGCTGTTAATGTTTGTGCAATACTTGTACCACTACCTGAAGTGGCTCCAGTAACTCCTGATTGCACTACAGTCCAATTGAAACCTGCTCCCGACACATTGCTAGATAAAGCAATGGAAGAATTAGCGCCAGAGCAAATCGATTGGGATGATGGTGTTGCTATTGCCGAAGGAGTAGGATTTACAAAAATTGTGACAGGTAATGAAACACCATTACAGCTATTTGCTAATGGAGTAACTGTATATATGGCAGAGCCCTGAACATTGCCTGATGCTGATAAAACTTGTGCTATAGTATTTCCACTGCCTGAAGTAGCACCTGAAACACCTGTTTGAAGTACGGTCCAAGAAAAACTTGCACCTGATACATTACTAGATAAGCTTATTGATGTTGTACCGCCAGAACAAATAGTTTGAGTTGAAGGCGTAGCTGTAACAACTGGTATTGGATTTACATTGATTGTGACAACAGTGGATGCACCAGAACAGTTATTAGCAGTTGGTGTAATAGTATAAACAACATTACCGGCAACATTAGCAGTTGATGTTAATATTTGAGAAATAGCCGAACCACTTCCTGACGTTGCACCAGTAACTCCATTCTGAACAACAGTCCAGGTGAATGATGTTCCAGTAACACCACTTGATAACGAGATAGAAGGAGCTGTTCCTGAACAAATCGTTTGAGTGGTAGGTGTAGCTGTAACATTTGGAATAGGATTTACAGTTGATGAGGCAGTGAATGAAGAACCAACACAATTATTTGCTGTTGGAGTAATCGTATACTGCGCTGTTCCTGATGATGTTCCGATTGTCGATAATGTTTGTGAAATACTAGCTCCATTACCATTTGCAGTACCTGAAACTCCTGACTGAGAGACCGTCCAAGCAAAACTAGCACCTGAAACATCGCTAGATAATGTGATTGCGTTTGAACTTCCTGAACAAATAATTTGCGAGGAAGGTGAAGCTATAGCAACAGGTATTGGATTAACCGTGATACTTTCCGAAACAGAAGAACCAACACAGTTGCTTGCAGACGGAGTAATTGTATAAATAGCAGTTCCCGAATTGCTTCCACTAGTGTTTAATGTTTGATTAATACTTGCACCTGTGCCCTGTGCTGCACCAGAAACTCCTGTTTGTACAACTGTCCAATCAAAACCTGCTCCCAATACATTACTTGTCAAAGAAATTGATGCAGTTGTTCCAGAACATAAACTCTGTGAAGCAACAGTGGTGGTAAGAGTCGGTAATGGTTTTACATTGATTGTTACAATGATTGGTGAACCAATACAATTATTAGACGAAGGTGTAATGGTATAAACAGCAGTACCAGCTACATTACTTATTGTAGACAATGTTTGCCCAATTAAGGAACCACTTCCCGCACTTGCTCCTGAAACACCGCTTTGAACTACTGCCCAATTAAAAGTAGTGCCGGAAACATTACTTGATAAATTAATTGAAGGAGCTGCCCCTGAACAAATGTTCTGTGATGTTGAAGATGCAGAAACTGTTGGTGTAGGATTAACTGTAATCGTGAAACTATTGCTACTACCTGCTATACATCCTGAAAGAGTTGGAGTAACTGATATTGTTGAAATTACAGGAGAAGAACCTGAATTTAATGCAGTAAAAGATGCAATGTTTCCTGAACCACTCGCAGCCAATCCAATAGCTGCATTAGAATTTGTCCAATTGTAACTTGTTCCAACTATTGATCCTGAAAATGCAATCGGTGTAGTCGATCCATTATTACATACTATTTGATTTGAAACACTATTTACGTCTGGAGCTGCATTCACAATCACATTTGTGGTTAATGAATACGCACAGCCAGGGTTAGAATAGATAGTAACAGTATATGTTCCTGACATTGCGACAGTCGAATTTGTGATAACTGTGTTCTGAACGTTTGAATAATAACCATTGGGTCCTGTCCAAATATAAGAAGTTGCTCCCACAACCGCTGAAACATTTAAATTTATTGATTCTCCAGCGCAAACAGGAGAATTGTTTGTAGTAGTTGGACCACTACAAGCTGACGCATTGATAATTGTTTTGGTAGTTCCTGGTATTGGACAACCATGAGAGTCTACCAAGATTGGATTACTTCCACTCTTCAATAAATCACCTGAAGTCTGCCCTGTGCCATAAATCCAAAATCTGTTATTGATTGTATTATTACATAATAAAGAAGTACAATTTAAGGTAGCTGTGACTCTAAATCGAATTTGTGTACTATCTGAACCTGTGGAAGAATTAACCACCGCTCCTCCTAGTGTGGATGAAGCTGTTGTTCCAACTCTAACCCTAATTGCATTCGAAACAGAAAAATAATCTACCTGATCATCTCCAGATGCATCTGTCTTGTTTCCTATATTCGGACCATAAGAAATTCGAATAGAGTTTGGAACATAAACCGCGTTAACTCCTAAAGTATCGGTAAGATAAGTATGGATAGAAGGATCTGAACCATAATTTGCAACAGTCATTATATATTCCAATGTATCTCCAGGTTGAACAGCTCCTCCATTTAAATCCCGCACTGCCAAAGAACCATGCAAATCTGGTTCATACACATCAATTGCGGAAGTTATGACTTGGCTTAAAATTGTTTCTCCGCCAGTTGTTTCTCGAATCGTTGCTGAAGTCGCACTGTTTCCAATGTAGTTTTTTGCTGAATTATTCGGAACAAAAATATTTGCATCATGGCCAAGAGTATTGCTGTAGCTAGGGTTTCGAAATGGTGTCAGAACTCCATTATAAGAAATGGTGCTATTAAACACATCATTTGATGGGTGAATTAAGTCAGTAATCGCAACAAATGAAGTGGCCCCTTTAAATTTCAAAGAGTCACCTCTATAGGTTGTTGCACAAGAAGAATTTGATGTACCTGACCCTGTATTATACCCTCTGTCACCATCATATGCAAGCACACCTAATTCGAAATTTACAGGTCCTGTTAGAGGTGTCAAAAATCCAGAGATTGGAATATTCGTTGCGGTGGTTCCTGACACATTTGCTAATCCATTAAACACTGTAAGGTTTCTCAATGTTTGTAATTCGTTTTTATAAACAATGACGATTTGCCACCCTCCCCATCTGTTTTTTGTTGTCCCATTATCATTTAGTAATGGCATATTTGCTAAAGTATATCTTCCGTTAGCTCCAGCTGCAGCAACTATATTTGTGATGTTTTTATAACAATGGTAAGAATGGTATCCAGTGGTATTATCTTGCGAGTAATCTGCTGTCAAATCTTGGTAATTTCCATTATTTAATTTAATTTTAACGTGAGTTCTTGTAGCCCAATGAACACCGTCAGGATCTGTTGATGAACTTGTACTTCCTCCTGCACCCCAGAATAAACCTGCAAATGAGATTGTACTACAACTAGGTAAATTTAAACTGTCACTACTCGACATCCAAGTAGATGGGTCATTATCTACATCAACATAAGTTGCAACAAAATCATTATCAACAGCTACTCCAGTAAGAGGATCTTCCGCATGAGCTTGTACACAAGTCTTGCTTTGACATAAAGTCGTACCAGCTCCACAACCTGCCGCGGTATTAGCAAGAAATACAATTCCTCCCTTTTGAGTAGTATTGTACCTTACAGTAAATGGGGTAATAACCTGTGCAATTGACATCAGACTAACAGATACAAATGCTAATGAGAATAATAATTTTTTCATTTTGTTTGGTATAAAAATATTCGAATTTTAATTTAGTGATTATAGTATAGTGAAGTGAGATGTATGAACACCTGATGAGGTGGTTAACTCAACAGAATAAGTGCCAGAAGCCCACTCAGGAAGGCTAATTTCAAAATAACTTGGAGGACTAACCAAAGAAATATCGAACTGATTTACTAAATTGTTCGAAGCATTGAAAACTTTTAGCACACCAGTAGCTCCTTCATTCCCAATAAATGAAACATGTAACCTTATATCCCAATCATTTTTTAAAACTGAGAATTGAATATTGGTATCGTCTATTGGCATAGAGTAATAATCAATTGAATTTCTAAAGTTAATGCCGTTTCTATTTATTGTCGAAGCTTTAGCGCATACAAACAATGAAATTAAAGAAACAAAAATCAGGTGTTTGGTAGTGTTTGTTTTCATACTAATTGTTTTATTTATTTTTTACTTGTAATTCGTTTAATAATATTCGTCTGCTATATAATCCGCTTTGAGGGCACAAATATATAACAAAATTTTCTAATTATCACCATGACCAAAGTCATTTTTTTAATTGTTTATAATTATTCATAAATTTGATTCGGAGGTCATGTCCGTGCTAGTCTTCTTGGGAACTCATAAATTACTAATAATCATACCTATCCGATTCTGCTTTTGAATGACATTCTAAAATCTCTCCTGCTCTATATAAATTTTTAAACATTTAGTCAACACTCAATTCAATCCATTAGACAATTACTTTTTTACATTTCAACTAACAATTAGAGATGTTGCTTTTATAAAAATAAAAATCTTATGTATAAAGAAAATTAGAATTTAATTATTTCACCTTTTTAATTTCACATTTCACCCCTTATTTTATGCTCACCCAATTATTAATTATTTCATTTTTAAAATTTCAATTTATATTCTCGTTCTATTAGTCGAAATATATCAATCCATGATTTTTGAAATGAGGTAGAAATTCTGAAATAAAAAAAAGAAACTTTTACTTACCTTATATTTTGCATATTACCCTTGGCACATTAGTTATACAGCAAAAAGTTCCAATACTGAATCAGTATTGGAACTTTTGTTATGTTTGAATTGTTTATCTATTCAAATAGATTGTGCCCTTTATTGCTTTTGAACCATCACCAAGATCAAGCACATAGAAGTATGTACCAATTGGCAATTCACTTCCTCCGATTCTTAATCCAGTTGTTGATTTTCCATCCCAATTATTAAGGTAAGGTGAAGCTTCATATACTTTATCTCCCCAACGGTTAAAAATTACAAATGTATTGTTTGGATAATTTTCCATTCCTCTGATAACAAACACATCATTTACACCATCTCCATTTGGAGAGAATCCTTCAGGTATGTTTAATACTTCAGGTGTTGTTTCTATTGTTGATGAGTTATTAGATGGTTTAGAATCTACTCCATCAAAAGTAACAGTAGCTGTATTCGAATAACTTCCGGTCATATTTACAGTAGCTGTTACAGTAAGTGTTTCCGTTCCGCCACTTATAATGCTGCCTATTGTCCATGTTCCGGTGGCATTGTCATAAGTACCTGCTGTTACAGTTGAAGATACATAAGTATATCCGCTTTGTAACATTTCAGTTACATTCACACCTGTTGCATCATTAGATCCGCTATTGGTAACAACAATGGTAAATACTACATTTGTTCCTACTATCGGGTGACTATTATTTACTGTTTTAACTACACTTAAATCAACATTACCGCAATTATTAACTATTACCGTCAAAGTTGCAGGGTTAGAAGTACAACCATTACTTGTAACAGTTAACGTATAAGTACCAGCCATATTAAGTGTAGCGCCTGTTATACTTGGGTTTTGGAACGTACTGGAAGGATTAAAACCAGGACCTGACCAGTTATAAATTGCATCAGCTGATGAGGAAGCAGTAAAATCAATCGAGCTGCCTGCACATACTGGCGAGTTACTGCTTGCAACAGGTGTAGCCGGCTGAGCATTAACTATTACATTAGTTGTACCTGCATTACTTACACATCCTGTTGAAGGATTTGTTACCGTTAAACTATAAGTACCCGCGTTAGCAATTGTAGCTTGTGCAATTACAGGGTTTTGGTTAGATGAAGAGAAACCATTAGGTCCTGACCAGCTAATTAAAGCTCCAATAGCAGCTGAAGAAGTTAAGTTGATAGTTCCACCTTCGCAAATTGGAGTATTGTTATTTACAATTGGTGTTTCCGGTGAAGGATTAACAGTTATTGTAAAGCTGATAGCCGATCCTATACATCCATTAGCATTTGGTATAACAGTTATTGTTGAAGTAACAACTGTAGTTCCTGAATTGGTAACCACAAACGAACCTAAATTTCCAGTTCCATTTGAAGCTAAACCAATTGATGAATTACTGTTTGTCCAATCAAAAGATGTACCTGCAACAGTTCCGCTAAATATAACATCTAACGTACTTGCACCATTACATAATACCTGATTAGAAACAGAATTAACTGTCGGAGCCGGATTTGCTATAATTGTTCCTGTTGTAATTGCAGTACATCCGTTGGCATCGCTTACTGTATAAGAGTAATTACCTGCCGATACGGTAAATGACCCTTCTCCTATATATGGTGCTGTTCCACCAGCTGCTGTTACTATAACTGTTGTAGTTCCTCCATTACAACCTATCGCTCCTGCTGTTGAACTTGCCGTTAATACAGTCGGTTCGGATACAGTTACTGTTGTTATAAATGAACATCCATTTGCATCAGTTACATTATAACTATAATTTCCTGCTGATACGGTGAATGAACCTTCGCCTGTGTAAGGTGCTGTTCCACCTGTTGCTGTTACTATAACTGTTGTAGTTCCTCCATTACAACCTATCGTTCCTGCTGTTGAAGTTGCAGTTAATATAGTAGGTTCCGAAACATTTACATTTGTAGTAACTGAACATCCGTTTGCATCGACTACTGTATATGAGTAATTTCCAGCTGATACTGTGAATGATCCTTCTCCTATATATGGTACTGTTCCGCCTATTGCGGTTACTACTACTGTGGTTGTTCCGCCATTACATGATATCGTTCCTGATGTTGAACTTGCTGTTAACATGGATGGTTCGGATACGCTTCCTGTTGTGGTTGCTGTACATCCGTTGGCATCAGTTACTGTATAACTATAGTTGCCTACCGATACAGTGAATGTTCCTGCTCCTGTATATGGTGCGGTTCCGCCTGTTGCGGTTACTACTACTGTGGTTGTTCCGCCATTACATGCTATTGTTCCTGCTGATGCACTGGCAGTTAATACGGTAGGTTCTGATACAGTTCCTGTTGTGGTTGCTGTACAACCGTTTGCATCGGTTACGGTATAACTGTAGTTTCCTGCTGACACGGTGAATGAACCTTCTCCTGTATATGGCGCTGTTCCGCCTGCTGCTGTTATTACTACTGTTGCAGTTCCTCCGTTACAAGCTATTGTTCCTGCTGTTGAACTTGCTGTTAACATTGATGGTTCTGATACGCTTCCGGTTGTTGTTGCTGTACATCCGTTGGCATCGGTTACTGTATAACTATAGTTGCCGGATGATACGGTGTAACTTCCTGCTCCTGTATATGGTGCGGTTCCGCCTGTTGCGCTTACTACTACTGTAGTTGTTCCGCCATTACATGATATCGTTCCTGATGTTGAACTTGCTGTTAATATTGATGGTTCGGATACACTTCCGTTTGTGGTTGCTGTACATCCATTAGCATCGGTTACTGTATAACTATAGTTGCCGGATGATACGCTGTAACT
>CAIWDF010000252.1 GCA_903911435.1 uncultured Bacteroidota bacterium | reverse complement strand
GCATTGGTGCAGTGCATGGTTACATTGGTGCAATGCATGGTTGCATTGGTGCAGTGCATGGTTACATTGGTGCAATGCATGGTTGCATTGGCGCAATGCATAGTTACATTGGCGCAATGCATAGTTACATTGGCGCAATGCATGGTTACATTGCTAAAATGCATGTTTACATTGCATCAATATGTGTTTTTCTCTATCTCGTTTATCCTTTTCGTGCTTCATCGAACGTTTACAAAGCCTTGTAATACGCCCTATTTGCAAGCTTTACGCTGTGTTTTGCAGGCTTGTAACCATGCATCAACCGCGTTTTGGGATATACTTACCGACAATTTTCAAAGAACGTTTCCGAAAACGACCAAAACGTAACTATTGTTTGCTTTCGGATTTCTGATGGTAAAGTTAAATGACAAAAGTTTACAAAATTTCCCAAAAAGTGTCCCTTTTATTTTGACCAAACATATAGTAATGACAATGGTTTGACCCCAATTTACTAGGGACACTTTTTTTGGTGCTGAAGCAAAAAAATGACTTGTTCCACCGAAGAACAACCTAATTTCTCTCGGTAACTCAACTCCAAACGTTTTACTTTTTTGAGAGTAAAAAACAGTTTCTTGGGCAAATCATCAGGCGAAGTGCCATCCCAAAGCTCGAGGCAGCAGCTCACTTCGTCTTTTTCGAGGTTTCTACCTTCCAAAAAAGCGATGCGCCTATGGGTCTCTTTCTCTTCAGGAGTAAGCGGTACAAGCGTTTCGGGGTTGAACACCAGCACCACCCGAGAGCCTCTTGCCACTGCTCTGCGCAATCGTTTATCGGTCATTATCGAATCCGACACCGAGGAACAAAGCAATTTACTCGTTTCTTGTTCGTCCATGCGTTTGGCATGTGTTACCCCTTTCGCATCAGTTATCTGGCAAGTGCATTTAAAATTTTTCATAGCGTTTAATCTTTTTGAGTTAACGAAAAACTATGTATTCCACCCGAATGCTTCGTAGAGAAACATCCGTAAAATTACTAGTACAAAAATAAATACCTAAAACGAAAAAAAAAGGCCGATTGTGTGAACGGTAACATTTTGGGGGGTGAACGGTCATTTTTCTGAGTAAGCGGTAAATCCCAAACCCGAAATTCTAGCAAAAAACTGTTTTTCGGGAGGTGAAAGGTGGTGGGGAGGGGACTCGAATATTAAGATTGAGATGTAAGATTTTTATTAAATTTGGGAATTGAAAAAATGAAATGCAACAATCTTTAGAAACATATATTCTTTCAGACCAACCTTGCACTTGCCCAAAATGCGGAGTAAGAACAGAGATTTTAGCAGATTTTTATAAAACAAAAAACCAAACTCAAATTCATCAATGTCCTAATGATAGGTGTAAGTTTGAATTTGTTCTTGAAACGGCTATTAATTGATTCCATTAAAATAAAACTATATGACAACTGAAAGAAGAAATTGGTCGCGAGAAGAACTAATAGTCGCTTTAAATCTGTACTTGAAGTTGCCGTTTGGTAAATTGCACAAAGGAACAAAAGAGATAATTGAACTATCTAAAATTATAGGAAGAACACCAAGCTCGGTTTCTATGAGGCTTGGCAACTTTGCCAGTGTTGACCCATTTCATCAACAAAGAGGAATAAAAGGATTAAGTGGAGGATTAAAACAAGTAGAGCCAATTTGGAATGAGTTCATTAATAAAAAAGAAGATTTGCTTTTTGAAAGTGAACGAATACTTGCCAACTTTCAACATGTTACTATTGAAACCAAGTTCGAAGATATACTAAGAGGAACTGAAGGTTTAAAAGGAGAAACAAAGATACGTGAAGTAAAAACAAGAGTAAATCAAGAAGCTTTTCGGAGAATAACATTGGCTAACTATGCAAGTAAATGTGCTATCTCTGGCATTGATATTCCTGAATTGCTCGTTGCAAGTCATATTATTCCTTGGTCAGAAAACGAAACAGAAAGATTAAATCCTCAAAATGGTATTTGTCTATCACCTTTGTATGACAAATGTTTTGATAAGTACTATATAGGAATTGACGGAGATTATAAAATTCACCTTTCGAAAAAACTGAATGAAAAAGCCTCTACCCCTTTCTTCAAAGCAATGTTCATGGACATTGAAGGTTCTAAGATTAATTTACCTATTAAGTACCTTCCAAAAAGAGAATTCTTGGATGCTCATTTTTATAATTTTGCAAAAAGAAATTAATCTCTAGACTAGATTACTTCTTAAAGTTGGGCTTTATTAGCTCAACTTTTTTTGATTATTAAAAAAAAACATAGCGCAGAAAACTACGATATGTCTTAATTTTTAAGATGCGATTAATTCGACTAATTGTTGTGTATTTTCTGATTCGAAATTACTACCAAAAAAAATTACGTTGGGATTTTG
>CAIWDF010000251.1 GCA_903911435.1 uncultured Bacteroidota bacterium | reverse complement strand
CTGAGGGGATGTCAGTAACAACACCGTTGCCTGTCTGTCTTAATATTATACGCCATTTAGGAATAACTCCAAGAAAATGTTGTATTTTTACAGACGAAGTGGCAGGAATGGTTATATTGGTAGCCGTATACCCATCAAAATTTGACTGAATAGATAAAAATTTATTAAGGAAATTTATTCCTTATATAGTTCAAAAGGCACTGATCCGAGTAGTTATATCGGAACTGACCTTTCTGTATTAACTCCATTTATAGACACCAATTATTTTAAATTCAAATGGGGCAATACGTCAATTGGAGAGCGATTAATAGACCAACAGTATGCATCGAATACAACCTTTGTACTAAATCCAAGTGGTTCGGGTTATCAAAAATTATTTGCAGTTAATTTTGCAGATGGTCGAATAAAAGGATATGACATGATTGACGCACTTAGTGGGTTACCTAAAACCTTTTATTTTCAACTGGTTCGTGGCCCACTCACTTATGGCCATAATAATTTTGTTGACAACGGCAATCAAACCATCACCGACACAGAAACAGGATTGATGTGGTCTAAAAATGACAATAATAGTGCACTGAACTGGTCGGACGCTTTAATTTGGGTACAAACACAAAACACAGCAAATTACCTTGGATATAATGATTGGCGAATGCCAGATGTGAAAGAATTGCAAAGCATAGTGAATTATTCGAATTCGCCCGACTACAACTCATTACCCGCCATCGATGTTAATTATTTTAATTGTAGTTCAATAACAAATGAGAATGGGCAGTCCGATTTCCCATACTATTGGTCGTCTTCAACACATGCTCCATATAACCTCACAGGAAATGCTACTGAAGCTGACTATGTTGCTTTCGGAAGAGCGTTGGGTTGGCCAACAACAATCGGTTCCTGGATCGATGTTCATGGTGCAGGTGCACAACGAAGCGACCCGAAAATTACAGCAAACTTCAATCCTGGAGCCACAGTGCACACTGTAATAGTTGGAGGAATTACCTATACTGGTTATTCATGGGGTCCACAAGGAGATGCGATAAGAGCAGCTAATTATGTCCGATTGGTTCGCAATGTTAGTAATACAGTGGGACTAAACGAAGATTATGAAAAAGGAAAATTTAAAATCTACCCAAACCCTTTTATTGATAAAATAAGTATAAAAGGCGAATCGGGTTCTACAAATTATTTTCTGACTAATGTTCTAGGTGAAACAATTTGGGAGGGAGCCAACATTGAACAAAAATGCTTTTCGGCACTAGAAGCAGGTTTGTATTTTCTTAGAATAAATAATCAGAGCAGTGATTTTACAATCAAATTAATAAAAGAATAATTCGTCCTATCAAATAGAACAATGCTGCATCAAGTCATTTTTTAAGGTTTTGAGTTAGTTTAAAGTATAAGAATCAATTTAAACAAGCAAGACAGCCAATCAATAATATAAAAATCAATTCTGAGAACGAGAAAACTGATTGATGGCAAGAAGCAACTAATTGTTAACTTCGCAACATGGAACTAAACAACATTTCCGAGTTTAAGTCAATACCCGAAATAAGCAAAAAACTGACTGCATATGGTTTTGTAAAATCGTTTGCCGAAGGAGAAGTGATATTGAATGAGAATGCTTACATAAAAGCTATCCCCATTGTTACGATGGGAAGTATACGTGTGATGCGAATGGATGAAGATGGAAGAGAAATCTTACTCTATTATATCAAATCTGGAGAAAGCTGCATCATGTCTTTTTTAGGAGGTCTACACAACGATACTAGCAAAGTAAAGGCAATAGCTGAAGAGGCCACCGAAATTTTGTTCATTCCAATTGATAAGGTTTCTTCTCTCATCAAGGAATATCCTGAATGGCTCGATTACATCTTCCGATTGTATCATAAACGTTTTGAAGAGTTGCTTGAGGTAGTTAATGCCATTGCGTTCAAAAAATTAGACGAACGACTACTTAATTTCATAAAACGGAAAAGTGAAATCAATAATTCCCCGACACTCAACATCACTCACGAACAAATAGCTCAGGAGCTAGGCACTGCTCGTGTCGTGGTTTCGCGTTTGCTTAAGCAAATGGAAGAACAAGGACTTATTCAACTTGGACGAAATAAAATTACACTTGTGTAACTTTTGTTACAATTTGTTACTTTTTTTTGATTCACCTTTGTGGCATTATTAATCACTTAAATCTAAAAACAATGAAAAAAAACATCGGTACTATTGACAAAGCAATAAGAATTATTGTAGCTCTTGTCATTGCAGGATTATTTTACGCAAACATTATTTCAGGAACTGTCGCAATTATACTTCTTGTGTTGGCGGGAGTTTTCATCTTAACAAGTTTCATCAGTTTTTGTCCTCTTTATCTCCCTTTTGGTATCTCCACCAGAAAAAAAGAAGATAAATAATCAGAATAAAGACAAAACTAAAATGAGTAGGAGAAATTAGTATGGCAGATAGCGAAAAAACAAAATTACTCAATGGTGAGTATTGGGACAATCAATACAAAGCCAATACTACCGGATGGGACATGGGTACAGTTTCTCCTCCTTTAAAAAATTACATCGATCAATTAACAGATAAAGACATACGGATACTTATTCCTGGTTGTGGCAACACTTACGAAGCTGAATACCTTTTAGAGAAAGGGTTTACCAATGTCACGGTAATTGATATTGCCCCTACTCTAGTTGACAAGTTGAAACAAAAATTCAAGAACAATTCATTCATTCAAATCGTACTAATTGACTTCTTTCAGCATCAAGGACAATATGATTTGATACTTGAACAGACTTTCTTCTGCGCGTTAAATCCTGAATTGAGAAAAAACTATGTTGAGAAAATGAATACATTGTTATCATCATCAGGAAAATTAGCTGGTCTTTTGTTTGGGGTTGAGTTCGAAAAAGAGGGACCTCCTTTTGGTGGAAATAAAAACAATTACGAAATCCTTTTTCAACCTTTATTTCGGTTCATCACCTTCGAAACCTGCACCAATTCGCATCCCAAGAGAGCCAACTCTGAATTATTTATAATTCTAAAGAAAAAATAATCCGTTTTGTAACAAAAGTAACTCTACACGTTAGTTCAATTATATAATTTTGCAACGTCAAATAATTTAAACAATAACCTAATAAAAAAAACAGAAAAATGAATATTGAAGAATTAATAAAACAAAAAAAAGGCACAATTGTAGATGTCCGTACTCCCGGAGAATTTATGGGAGGTAACGTAGTTGGCTCAATTAATATTCCGTTGCAAGAACTTGGTAATAGATTGAGTGAACTAAAAGAACTAAAAGCGCCACTAATACTTTGTTGTGCATCAGGAGGAAGAAGTGGAATGGCCACCGATATGCTTTCACACGAGAACATAGAATGTTACAATGCTGGGTCTTGGTTAGATGTAAATTATTATCAATCTTTATAAAAATAAAAAATGTTAGAAACAATAAAAAACATGTTCGGGTTAGGTGCTAAGGTAGATTTAGCACAACTCGCAAAAGACGGTGCTATCATTCTAGATGTTCGCACAAAAGGCGAATACACAGGGGGGCACATTAAAGGGTCAATCAATATTTCGTTAGATCAGTTGAATGCAAACTTGAGTAAATTGAAAGACAAAAACAAAACAATAATCACTTGTTGTGCATCTGGAATGCGAAGTGCTTCTGCAAAGAGCTTTCTAAAATCGAATGGTTATTCCAATGTTCACAACGGTGGTGGATGGATGAGTCTTCAAAACAAACTACGATGATTAAACAAACCTTATTTACAGGTTGGCATTTTATGCGCCTATTTCGACTAGCATTAGGTTTATTCATTGCCGTTCAAGCCATCCAGACTCACGATGCATTATCTGGTTTTATTTCTGCTTTCTTTCTTTATCAGGCGGTGTTCAATGTTGGATGTTGCGGTACATCTTCCTGCGCTATGCCACTTTCAAAAGAAAACAATAATGAAGTAGGTAAGGTTGAATTAGAAGAAATTAAAATCAACAAATATCACTAAACGACTCTTTTTGACTTTAATTCTATTCGCAAAAAAACTCCTGTTAAGTTTCAACTTAACAGGAGTTTTTTGAATGTTAGAAATGCGAGTTCCTAAACTCTTGATGCCCCATTATTCTTTTACAATTCGTTTTGTATAAATCGTGTTTTCACCATTCATCAACCGCACAATATATGTTCCTTTACTCAAGTGATCTATATTGATTGAAGATTGTTGCTTAGTAATGATAGTTTCAATCACACGATTACCGAGTACATCGTACACCTCAACCTGAAGTTGTTGACCATTGCTAATTAATTCTTCATTTTCAAGAGAAATAGTAAACGTTGAACTTGCAGGATTAGGATAAAGTTTGAAACTTGTTTCCTCTGCAGCATTCATTTCATCAGGACTAGCACAAGCTCCTATCAATTTCGATTGAGTTAAACTATTGCCACATGCCGATTGTGCGCATACTTTCAATTGAACAGCTGCACTTGGTTTAGTATTCACATTCAACACAAGGTTGGTTGTTCCCTGTCCGTTAACTACTGACATACCTGCAGGTAAGGTCCATAAATAATTACTTGCTCCTGCCACAGCTGCGATAGTATAGTTAAATGTGCCAAGTGCACAAACCACTGAAGGGCCAGTTATTACTCCTGGTGTTGGTGGAACTTTTCCTACTGCTAAATTCCTAACCGCGCTGTACACACAACCATTAAACGCCTTCACCGTGACATTTCCTACCATTGGATTTGCAAATGTTGCTATAATACTATTTGTTCCTTGACCTGAACTAACATAGGCACCAGTTGGTAATGTCCAAACATAAGCATTCTCAATTGCACCTACTACTGGAGCTATTGAGTAACTAGCAGAGGTTAATCCACAAGTAAGAGTTGGGCCAGAAATGACACCTGGTGAATTTGCGGATGCTGATAAAACTAAAGATTTACTTGGTCCTGTTCCACACGTATTATTTCCTTGTACCACAATACTTCCAGAAATAAATCCATTGTTCAACACAGTTATTGAATTTCCAGCGGCTGATAATTGTGACAAGCCAACCGGTAAGGTCCATAAGTAATTTGTAGCTCCTACTATTCCTGTTGCTGTATAGGTAATAGTTGATACTCCACATATTTTTGTTAGTCCAGAGATTGAACTTGAAGCAGCTGGTGCCTTTCCATATACTGTAAGCGAAGTCCCTCCTGGTATACTTCCACATGCATTTACTGCAGCCACTTTAATAACCCCCGTAACGAATGTTGTAGCAACATTAACTGTTATGCTATTGGTACCACTTCCACTAGCTATGGTTATTCCTGACGGTAATGTCCAAGCATATCCATTAGTTGCCGCTGCACCAAACACAGGTGCTACCGAATAAGCTGCAGTGGTTGCACCGCACAACGATATGGGGCCAGAAATAACTCCTGGTACGGCAGGTTTCTTAGTGATTGTCAATGTTGACATTCCCACACTATTGCCACAATTATTATGTGCTCTAACTGTTAAGTCGCCTAATAATGTTCCTCCTGGTACGGTTACATGTATTGTATTGGTTCCTGCACCTGAAGTAATAATCATAGGACTTGGCACGGTCCAAACATAACTAGTCGCTTCTGTAACGGATGCGATAGAATATACTGCAGTGTTTAGTCCACACACAGCTGATGGCCCTGTTATTACTCCTGGTGAAGCAGGCATCGCTCCAACGGTTACAACCGAGGTAAACGTTGAACCTACACAACCTTCAGGTGATGTTGGTGTTACAACATAAGTAACATCACCATGCACATTACTTGTATTCGTCAATAAATCGACTATCACTGTTCCGCAACCGTATGAACAATTTGAGTTACCAATTACACCACCTGATGTTACATCTGAAGTCCAAGTAAATTCTGTTCCGCTGACATCCGAATTTAAGTATAAATCTACTGAAGCTCCATCACAAATCACTACTGAACTCGAAGCCAATCCATTTGGTATTGGGGCTTCAAAAACATCAACGCTTCCTGTCATTGTGCTTATATTCGATGTGGCCACATTTGTTCCTACTACCGTATAGTTTCCTGATACCGATTGTACTCCAAAAGAAATTGCAGAACCTGTTCCTGATATGGGAGTACCTATAATATTTCCATCTCTGTATAATTGATAATCAACACCTGATTGAGAACTTGCTAACCCTACAGCAAATCCAGAACCTCCTGTGCAATATGTTCCACCACCTGTTACTGAATATGATATTGGATTATAATTAACGGTTACAGTAACCGGTATTCTACTGCAGCTCTTTTGACCGGCTCCGGAAACATAACTAACTCCACCATACAGGGTGTAACCAGAATAAAGTGTTGCAAAAAAACCGCTGTTCTCCCCTCCACTTACCACTGAAATTTTAGAATCGGAGATAGTAGAATTCCCATTTTGAACTATAAATGCCGATTGGTTGTTATATAAACAAAAACCGTAAGTGTTTCCAGAAGGAATCGTCATCTCTGTAATTGGAACAAAATCATAACTATTTCCATTGGAATTAAAGTTACCATAAAGCGTCCAATCTGATGACGCAGTCTCATGTCCTGAATAAGTTCCCGTTCGGTAATAGACTGAGATATTTTTTATGCCACCTCCAGTATTACTTTGAAAATAAAATCCATTAATAATGGCGGCTGTTGATACGGGTGATATATTAAAAAACACGCTGGTAGCTCCATACATTGACCCTGTGCCTAATGTAAGACTTGTGGAAAGAGCTGGTGTTTGAGTTTCGGCATAATAAGTTGTGGTGGTTGAAGGCGAAACCGAATAGTTTGCAGCACTATTACTATTACCTAATAAACTTCCTCCTGTGGATGCATTGTACCAATTAATGGTGTTGCCATCTGATGTTGCTTTCAAATTGGTTGAACTTCCATCAGAAATAGTTGAAGGTGTTGCTGTAACACTTGTTGGTGTAGAAATTGCCCCAACCGTTACGGTAGCCGAACCACATCCACTACTATAATTGCCGTTATAATTAAGAGCATAATAAGTAGTAGTTGAACTGGGAGTCACCGTTATTGGATTTCCCGTACTCACAAATGTTCCTCCACAACTACCCGTGTACCAATAAACAGTTCCCTGAGCACCTGCAGCAGTAAGTGAAGAGGATACTCCCGAGCACACATTTGATAAGGAAGCCGCTACCGATGTAGGATTGCTTGGATAAGTTATGAACGAAGAAGAAGTGGCATAAGACGAAGAAGTACTGTTACAATTAGTATAAGCATAAACCCGTAGGTAATAAGTAGTGTTGGCTGTTAGTCCTGTTACACTTGCTGTTGTTCCCGATGTGCTCGACTGTGCTGCTCCACCGCCATAGGTAACTGCAGACGAAGTGCCAACCACCCAATAATAAGTCAAAGTGGGTGACCCTGCCGGAGAACCAGCTGCCCATGAAATATTAGCTGTTGTTGCACCTGTCGGTGTTATCGAAAGACTTGTTGGTGTTCCTGGTGTAACGCAACTACTTGGTGTAGTAGCTCCACTCGAATTAGCTGTAGGAGAAGTCCAAACCCATGAACTATTTACGGATGAAATATGAGCATAGTAAGTTTGCCCTGCCGATATTCCACTCGAAATCACAGCGCTTGCCGATGGTGCAGTTGTGTATGAATTGACAACATAACCAGTGCCCGAGCCCCACGAACCAGAAAAAGTTGGACTTTGGTCTACTTGATAATAATAATATGTTGCATTTATAGCCCCGCTCCACGATATGGTGATTTGAGACGAAGAATTGGCCGTACATGTTACGGTGGTAGGATTAGTTACCCCAACCAAGGCCATCGACCGTGATGAAGAAACCATTAATAATACAATAGCAAAAAATAAAATTCCAATTCTTCCGAATTTGGAATCATTTTGCCTTTCCGCTGATTTTTTTTCTAAATGTTCCATTTGTATAGTTTTTGAATTGTAAGTAATTTGAAATTAATTAAAACGTTTGACGGCACAAAAGTAGATTCTCCATAAAACTGAGAAATAGTTTAAACCACGAAATTAGTGTAGTTTGAATAATGACAACTCTAAACCACTATCAATAGAGGGTTTTTGAAATCCAGGTTGTTGATTTTTACGACTTTTTTTATCTTAAATGTGTCGCTAAAGGTGCGTGACCTTCTTTCTGATTCGGTCATTTTAAATTGTGTTCGTGTTGCCATTTTTTTCTCTCTTTTTAGGAAAAAGCGGTCAACGTATTTCAGGCATTGACAGGATTTCACCACTAAGACACTAAGGCACAAAGAAACACTAAGGCTATACCTATATATATGAGAAAAAGGAGGGAAAATGGGGATGGAGGAAAAGTGAATAGCTAGACATGCGATAAGAAATGACTACGTGTAACAAGAAATCGCTACGTGTGACGAGAAATCGCCACGTGTGACGAGAAATCGCCACGTGTGACGAGAAATCGCTACGTGTGACGAGAAAT
>CAIWDF010000250.1 GCA_903911435.1 uncultured Bacteroidota bacterium | reverse complement strand
GCAAGTTTGCGATAGCAAAATTATAACAGAAAACAATACCCACCAAAAAAAATTACCTGTTTTTTCGCAGTTATTTTTCTGCGTTTTCGCAGATTTTTTCGACTCGTCATATGCGCTATCAGGCGGAAGTGCCCACGTATAAATAATTTCAGAAAGATTGATTTTTTGTTTTTGTTATGAAAAAAATAATGATTTTTATAAAAAAAAGTTTTCAACAAGAACGCCTACCTTATTCGAACATAAAAAAGGAGATAAAAAAGCAAAAAAAGGACGAAAAAAACTTTCCCTCCCCATGCCACCTTTTATTCCCTTTTTGCGTCTATACAAAAAGCAGATAGAAAAGAGGTAAGCAAAATGTTAATTTTGAATTAAGTTTCGAAACGATTAATAAGTCGAAATAGGATATTTATCAGCCATTTGTCGAAACTAAAACCAATATTGACCAATAAAACCAAGATTCGTTCATATCTTTTTTATCACAAATCGAACACATTGTTTTGTAATTATTAAGAATAGTTACTACATTTGGCAAACGAAAAAAACAAGATAGCATAAACCTAAGGTTATTAATACATTAAAAAACACTTTTAAGAATTAAACATTTATTAAACATCTATACATCATGATCAAGACTACTCACTCCGTTTTACGCAACATTACCAGCGCATTCAAAGCCCTGGTCCTTGTTTTTTGTCTGCTGTTAGCTACCAACAAAGTGCAGGCGCAGGCAACAGCCTATGCAGCCACTTGTGCAGCCGTAGGTGCTGCGAACACCTTGACAATCGGAAACTGTACAACCTACAACATGATTGTGAGCGACCCAACCCTAGATGCAGGCACTCCTGCTACTAATCCTGCAGCCACCACCTCCACCTCTTGTTCTGGGGCAACCATCACCAGTGAAGGTTGGCTTAAATTTGTAAATCCTTCTGTTCAAACGATTATTGTTTCTGCAACTAGCACTTCCAATCAATTACAAGTTCAGATAATTAGTGGAGCTTGTGGAGCACTTACCAACTACTTCTGTGCCGATGTTAATTTGGTGGCTGGTATACAAACCGAGATTGCCACTCTTACATCTTTACCTATAGGTACTTATTTTATTCGTATTGTCAATGTGGGTGCAGCTGCTTCTATGCCCACATCAGTTTGTTTAACTACCGCTGTTGGATGCGACACCCCAACTGCTTTATCAAACACCGTTACTTGTAATTCAGGGACTCTTGCTCTTATTCAAAATACCACCATGACTCCTGGATACCCTCCTTCTTGCGCCATTGCTGCTCCTTTTTTCAAAAGAGAACGTTGGTATTCCTATACCATGCCTGCTTCGCCAGCTCTTCAAAACTTTAACGTTACCGCCTCTTCTCCAACTGGTAATGTGGTAGTTCAGATTTTTACTGGTTCTTGCGGTTCGCTTACTCAGGCTACCTGCGCCAATGCTATAGACAACTCTGCCGCTCAAGTTGAAACGGCTACTTATCAGAATGCAACTGCTGGCCAAGTTCTTTTTGTTCGAGTCCTTGTTTATGGCGCCTCTGCGGCTGTTGGTAATACTCCTTACCCTTTAACTAGTGTCTGTATCAACTCTACTTGTGCTGGTGCCAATGTTGGAGCTCAAAACATTGTTCCGGGAAATTGCACTGGTCCTTTTACCATTTCTGATGCGATTTCCGAAGCTACTACTTCTCCTGCTCCTTCTGGTTGTGTGGGTACTACAGGGGCTACTGTTACTCGCGAAGCTTGGTTTTCGTTTACTTCTGGTGCAGCGGGTAACTACACAGTTAGCGCTACTAGTACCACTGGTACTAGCGATTTGGAAATTCAAGTGTTTACTGGAACTTGTGGTGTCCTTTTTAGTCAAGTGGCAAGTGGTTGCGGAAATCTTATTACTGGAAATAGCGCTCAAACTGAAGAGCTTGCTGTTGCTTGTTTGGCCTCTACTACCTATTACGTTAGAATTATAAATACTAGTGCTACCAATGCGGACATGACCCTTACTAGAATATGTGTCAACCCTACTCCTACTAACGATGCATGTGGTACTCCCCAAAACATTACCACCCCTACTCCTGGTGGAGCTTGTTCGGTGAATCAGCTAGCTGGGACTGTGGCGGGAGCTACTCCTTCTGCTGTTGCAGATTTAGCGCTTACTACCTGTTCTCCAGTAAATGCTACCAACGAGGATGTGTGGTATACGTTTACCACTTCTGCATTAGCCAACCAAATTTATACCATCACCGTAAATGGAATGACCGACCCTGCTTTTCAGGTATTCTCTACTTCGCCTTGTGCGGGTGTTAGTGCTGGTACCCTTATCACTGGTGGTTGTGTGAATGTGAACGGGGTGGGTACTGCCACCGAATCGGGTACTTTTGCCATTGCTGCTGGGGTGCTTTCAGTAAGTGCTCAATACTGGATTCGGGTGTTTGATGCGCAAACTACTATTCCTGCTACTACCGCTTTTACCATTTGTATCACCTCGCCTCCACTCAACGATATTTGTAGTGGTGCGTTTTTATTAACTCCTGCTAACGTTTGTACTCCTTTTGTACCCGTTGCACCTCAGTCGTCAACAGTGATGAGTGCTACTAGTTCGGGTGTTATCGTTTCGGCCGTAGGAGGTTGTAACCTCACTACCCCAACCGATGATGTTTGGTTTTATTTTGTGGCACCTGCCACCGGTATCACACAATCGATTACAGTAAATGGTACTGGATTGGCACCTGTTGTCGAAGTGTATGATGCAGGGATAGCTGGAACTTGCGGCTCGTTTACTGCGGCCAATTCGGTGGTTTGTAACGCTTCTTCTGTTACCAATACATCTACAGGCGTTTCGTTTGCCATCATCAATAACCATACGTATTATGTTCGTGTTTACGATTACAATGGAGGAGGTTCTCCATTTACGGTTACTTCAGGTGTATTTACCATTTGTGTTATCAACCCACCACCATTGAATGATAACTGTTCAGGTTCAATCTTATTAACCCCACAAGCCAACTGTGTGTCTACTGCAGGCACCACAGCTGCTGCAACACAAAGCTCACCAGGGAATGTAAGTTGCGGAGTTGTAGGAGCAACCGATGATGATGTTTGGTATTCGTTCTTCGCAACACAAAGTACACATATTGTAACTGTAACTGGAAATGGGACTTTCAATCCTGCATTCGAAGTGTATTCAGGCTCTTGTGGCGGACTATCCTTAGGTTGTACCAATGCTACTGGAGCCGGACAAACCGAATCGACAACATTTACAACACTTGCTTCAGGATTTCAATATTGGGTAAGGGTATACGATGCAGGCACTACCCCTCCATCGAATACCACTTTTAATATTTGTATCACCACCCCTCCTATTAATGACCCTTGTGGAGGAGCAATCTCACTTAATTCAAACGTAACGGTATCACCAGTATTTACCTTAGGTACATTTGCTGGGGCCACACAATCGCAAGCCGCTACAGGTGGAGGTTGTGGAGGAACGCCAAATGAAGATGTTTGGTATAGTTTTCAAGCTTCTCAATCTATCCACTTCGTAACAGTAGTGGGTTCAGGACTCGATTCGGTAGTTATTGAATTATTCAGTGGAAACTGTGGAGCCCTTGTATCACTAGGTTGTACAACTGCCACTGGACCAGGAGGAACAGCATCAGGTAATTATTCAGGATTAACACCTGGACAAACTTATCTAATACGAGTGTACGATTTCAATTCACATGCAGCTAATTCGAATGTATTTCAAATTGCAGTTACTCACCAACTCAACGACCAATGTACCTTGGCCATACCTGTTGTTTGTGGGCAGTCGTATTTTGGTTCTACAGTAGGTGCATCTACCCTTAACGACCCAACAGCAGCATGTGGTTCGAATGGAGCCATCACCACACCAGGTGTTTGGTATCGATTTGTTGGTATCGGAGGAAACGTTTCACTGAATACTTCTGTTTCGCAATTCGGCACCCGTATTAACATTTATACAGGTACCTGCCCTGGCGGTCCATGGACATGCGTATCGGCAGGGCAAACTGCAATGGGAAGTGGACAAAGTGTTACTTTCAACAGTGTGGCAGGCACTATCTATTGGATATTCGTTTATAATTCTACTGGATCAAGTGGAACATTTACCCTTGCCTTTACTTCTTGTGGTGGTGGAGTCCCCAACGACCAGTGTTCAGGAGCTCTACCAATAGTTTGTGGACAATCAATAAGTAGTTCGACTTCACTAGCAACCATGACAGGCGACCCAACTGGAACTTGTGGAACATCCATATCGGCACCTGGAGTTTGGTATACTTTTGTAGGAACAGGAAATGTGGTAACGGCCGATTTGTGTACAAACAATGTGTACGATTCGAAATTGCATGTATTCACTGGTAGTTGTGGAGGACCATACAATTGTGTTACAGGTAATGACGACTGGTGTGGTTTAGGAGCCCATGTTCAGTGGTGCTCAACACTAGGAGTTACCTATTATATTTTTGTGAGCGGTTATGCATCCAATGTAGGAAACTTTACATTAACGATTACCTGCTCAGGTTCATGTAGCCCGCCATCAAACGACTTATGTTCAGGGGCAATACCAGTTGTATGTGGAGGAAGTTATACTGGTACAACGGTATATGCTACTTATGGAGGCGATTATGGAAATCCAGGGCAAGTATTTTGTTTAACTCCTACTTGGCCAAATTCACCTGGAATATGGTATGTTTATCATAGTACCACATCCACTACCATCACTGCCACCACTTGTGGAGGACCTTTTATGGATGATATGATTACGGTTTATTCTGGAAGTTGTAGTGGAGGATTCACTTGTATTACTGGTCGTGACGATTTTTGTAGTTTGTTGTCGCAAGTAACTTTTAATACGGTTCCTTGTACCGATTATTACATCTTGGTAAATGGATGGGCGAATAGTACAGGTACTTTCACATTACTTATTCAAGGAACAGGATGTAGCCCAGGAACACCTGCTAATGACTTATGTACCACAGCACAGGTAATACCTTCTTGTGGAACTACTGGTATTTTGGGAACAACTGTAAATGCTACCACCACTAGCGATCCTGTTGCAACCTGTGGAGTACCTATTTCGGCTTCGGGTGTGTGGTATGTTTTCACTCCTGCCGATTCGTTATACCTTCAAGCTTCGCTCTGCAATAGTGTAGCCTGCGGATTATACAACAATCAGCTGAATATTTATAGTGGTAGTTCATGCGCTAGTTTAACTTGTATAGGAGGAAACAACGATTCCTGTGGAACCAGTGCCCGAATCAACTGGTTCACGGGAGCTCCTGGACTTAATTATTATGTATTTGTGCAGGGTGTTGGAGGAACACAAGGTGGATTTACTTTAGATTTGAATGGAGTGGCAACATCCATTGGCGCGACCACCTTCTTACCTTGCCAAGCACTGCCAATCGACTTAATTTCGTTCACAGGTCAAAATGAAGGAAAACGAAATCACTTGAAATGGACAACAGCATCGGAAACCAACAACGATTATTTCACACTCGAGAAATCGCAAGACGCTGTTGTTTTTGCAGCGCTAAGTAGGATAAATGGAGCAGGAACGAGCACTCATAACATTGATTATTCTTCTTATGACAACAGTCCGTTTGCAGGTGTTACTTATTATCGTTTGAAACAAACAGATTTTAATGGTGCGTATACCTATTCTGAAATCATTGCTGTAAGCAATACATTAAATGAAATATCTATTTCTAATCTTCGTCCGAACCCAACATCTGATAATGTGACCTTTGATATTTATTCGCCAGTTAGAGGAAAAGCGACCATTCAAATCATGGATTACCTCGGACAGATGGTGAGTGATGATACACAAACAGTGGGTGAAGGCACTTCAACCATAAATGTAAAAATGAGTGAACTTCCAAAAGGAGTTTATTCGCTTAAAGTTTCCTTCACTGGTTCAGGTGTGGTTTCGATCACAAAAGTGGTAAAAAACTAAAATAATAACATTGGTATTAAGCCTCTCTTTGTGAAAACAAAGAGAGGCTTTTGTTTTATTACAAGTCTAATACCCCTTATTTAAAGGCAACAAATGCATCATTTAACAATAAAATTGGCATTACACAATATATCTACTTACTTTTGCGTTCTCTAATAAAAGTATATGCGAAGAGTATTAAGTAAATACACTTTATTATTATTTCTATTTTTCATCGTTGTAAGTTATTCCATGCATGCAAACCCTTTGCAAGCAAATGCAGGTGCCGATCGAACGGTTTGCCCAGGTTTTGAAACACTTATAGGAGGTAGCCCTGCGGCTCAATTCGGATACCCTCCCTATCAATACTCTTGGTCGCCTTCCACGGGGCTATCAAGTACTACTATTTCAAATCCTATTGTTTCTCCCACAAGCCTCATTACCTATACACTAACAGTGACGGATGATTCAGGATATGTGGCAACAGATGTTGTCATCGTGGAGATGAGCTATATCTATTATCAGAATGCTGGAAAGGACGAAACCATCTGCATCAACCAAGAAGTTTTACTAGGAGGAGCAGGCAATGCTCCTGCTCCGAATGTTACGTTTGCTTGGCAACCATCTGCTGGTATAAATGACACCACCTTACCTCGACCATTAGCTCAACCACTTGTAACCACAACCTATACTTTGACCATAAATCAAAGTGGATGTTCCACAAAGGTGAGCACCAAAACAGTAACGGTACTAGATTTACATGTTTTGGCTGGAGACGACCAAATTATAAACGAAGGAGAAACAACTACACTTCATGCAACGGGTGCGGTGAACTATTTTTGGTATCCAACAGCCACTCTAACTTATGCCACCACTGCCAATCCAAATGCTGAACCTAAAGACACGACAGTGTATTTTGTGACTGGATACGATATTAATTTCCAATGTTCGGATACCGATACCATGCGAGTGTTCGTGAAAAAAGGAAATGATATTTATTTCTTCAACACATTTACACCAAATGCGGATGGCGAGAATGATACTTGGTACATCGGCAACATTTATAAATACCCCGATAATACCCTTGATATTTATACCAGAAATAGCAAACTCGTTTACCATGCCGATAGTTATTTGAACACGTGGGATGGTAAATCATATGGTATCGATTTACCTGCAGCCACTTATTACTATGTGCTTGATTTGGGTGAAGGCTCAGATAAGTATCATGGAACCGTAACAATTATTAGGTAATGATTATGATGAAAAAGCTTAATTATTGTTGTCTTGTTTTACTGTTACTGAGCTCTACTATGAAAGGACAGCAGTTACCTTATTATACACAATTCAGAAGTAATGATTTATTACAAAACCCTGCTGTAAGTGGAACAAAACGCACCATAGATGCACGATTGAATTACAGAATGCAATGGTTGGGTTTTGAGGGCGCTCCCAGAACAGAATCATTTTCTTTGAACAGTAGATTTTACAAAGGAAGAATGGGTGCAGGGGTTTACATGATGCAGGATAAAGTTGGACCAGCAAAACAAATGAACCTTGGAGCGAGTTATGCAATTCACTTCCGCTTTCCCGACTGTGAACTTTCGGCAGGTGTTGGTGGGAATTATACCAATTATACACTCTTAGGGAGTTTAATTACCCTACACCATACTCAAGATCCTTCAATCGACCAAAATGTGTCAAGCAGTGTTTGGGTGGGCGATGCTAATGCAGGTATCTATTTATACAACGATAGGTTTCATCTAGGAGCTTCAGCTATGCATTTATTACAATCCACTGCCGCTTTCTATAAATCAGACAGCATTAAAAGAGGTAAAGTAAAATATGCTACCCAAGCAAATGTTTCAGTAGGCTATAACTTTGGGCAGAATCCTAGTTATATTTGGGAGAGCAATCTCTTTGCAAACTACGTCACCGGATTGCCAATCATGCTTGATTACACCTTGCGACTTCATGTAAAAGAAAAATTCATGACCGGAATTTCTCTTCGACTTCACGATGCGGTTGCAATTCATTTTGGAATAAGTTTCTTGGAAAACTTCCAAGCAAGTTATTCGTATGACTTATTGATAAGTAATCTACGACCATATAGTAGTGGATCGCATGAAATCATGCTCGTTTATAATATGAAATACCATAGTGGAAAACATGGTTTTCTTGATACCCAATTCTTACATCAGAAATATGGGTATATGTTATAATTAGCGTCTACAAAATTATATTTTGAAACAAAAGCCTTCTAAAATATTGATGGTACGGCCCATTGCATTTGGCTTCAACCAACAAACATCATCAACCAATTCGTTTCAAATAAATGATTCCAATCTTGATGCAAACGAAATTCAGAAAAGAGCGTTGCACGAATTCGACACATTTGTTGACCTATTAAAGGAAAACAATGTGGATGTGATGGTACTTCAAGATTCTGTTTTTCCTCCTACACCTGATTCTATTTTTCCGAACAATGTATTCTCTTCTCATGAAGGAGGTACGTTGGTTATTCATTCAATGCTTGCAGACAATAGAAGGTTAGAACGAACCAAGTTCAAATCGTTTGATTTTTTGACAAACAAAATGATAATTGATTTGTCTGTTTATGAAGAGAAAAATGTGTTTTTAGAAGGTACAGGAAGTATTGTATTCGACTATGCGAATAAAATAGCTTACGCCTCCCTTTCTCCACGAACAAATCGTGAACTATTCGAAGAACTTTGCCTTCAACTTCAATTCAAACCCATTTCATTTGTAACAACTGACGTCTCAGGGCAGGAGATTTACCATACAAATGTAGTGCTTTGTATTGGTCATAATTTTGCCATCATTTGTAAGGAGTGTTTTAGTGACTTATCTGAACTCCATCTTGTTTTGGATTCACTTGATAAAACTAATCACGAAATTATTTTTATCAACTCAAAACAACTAAATTCATTTGCTGGTAATACGTATCAATTATTCAATAAACAAGGTCAAAGTTTAATCGTGATGAGTGAACAGGCAGCATATTCGTTGGAAAAAGTACAACTAAATAAAATATCGAACTTCGGGAAATTAATAACCCCTGCACTCTATACTATTGAGCTGTATGGTGGTGGAAGTGCAAGATGCATGATGGCTGAAATTTTCGAGGAACTGTAATCGGTAATTAATATTTAGCCGTATACTCTATAATTATTAATTTTGCACATAAAGAAATAATAAAACTAATCATACATGCCTTCATTTGATATTGTAAATAAAGTAGATGTTCAATTGCTCGACAATGCGATTAACGTTGCCAGAAAAGAAATTGTGAACAGATTTGACTTTCATGGTTCAAAAAGCGAAATCTCCTTGGATAAAAAAGCCATGCTCATCCATATTCTTACCGAAGATGATATGAGAATGGAATCAATTATCGATATAATCCGTCAACGAATGATTAAGCAACACCTCAACCCCCTTTGTTTAGATTTTGGGAAAGAAAAATACGCTTCAGGTTTTATGGTCAAAAAAGATGTAAAGGTTAAAGAAGGTATTGATAAGGATGTTGCTCGAAAAATTATGAAAGATATTAAGGAAACAAAACTAAAAGTTCAACCTCAAATGATGGATGACCAAGTAAGGGTAAGTGCTAAAAAAATTGATGACCTACAACAAGTTATTTCAGTTCTAAGGAATGGGAGTTATGATTTACCCTTGCAGTTCGTGAACATGAAATAACAACACCTGAGCAATACTAAGATCAAACATAGTTTTATTTATTAAAACAAATAAAAAAGGCTGTCTTATAGACAGCCTTTTTTTGTACACAATTATTGATTTCATTATTCTTTGATAACTCGTTCCGAGTAAATAAATCGATTTTCTTGATCTAACAATCTCACCAAATAGATACCTACATTATTGTCTTGTAAATCAAGCTTTATTGAACTTGTTCCTTCACTTAATGCTTCTTCTTTCGTAATAATCTTATTACCTAATACATCATACACTTCTATAATGTACTTTTCACTCACTTTCATTCTTGAAGTAACATCTATTGTAAACTGGTTGAATGTAGGATTAGGATAAAGTGAGAATTGATATCCTTCTTTGAAACTATCGTGAGAGATACCATTAGCGCAAGCACCAATTGTTATTGAAGTAAAGCCACTAGCAGCACATGTGTTTTGAGACTGAACCTTTAAAAGTCCAGAAGCCATCGTTAATGGAACATTCACTATAATACTTGTTGTTAATTGACCAGAGGCAATCGTCATTCCTGCCGGTACAACCCAGAAATAACTTGTGGTGCCAGTTACCGCAGCAACGGAATAAGTGGCTGTCGTCAAACCACACACTACTGTTGGTCCAGTTATGGCTCCCGGAGCAATTACTTTACTTATGGTAATTGTTCGTGCAATACTTGTAGCACATGCATTTGAAGCTGTTACTGATATATTACCACTTGTAGGAGAGGTGAACGTTACAAGGATACTATTTGTTCCTTGTCCAGAAGTAATTGACACACTTGCTGGTACTAACCAATTATACGATACCGCTCCTGCAACTGTAGCACAAACGTAAGTTGCTGTAGACAGTCCACATGTAAATGAAGGACCAGAAATACTTGTTGGTGCTAATGGAGCAACGATCAACGCTAAGGTTCTAGGAAGACTCGTTCCACAAGCATTGTAGGCTGCAACCGTTATACTACCTCCCGTAAATCCGCTATTAGCAACAGTTATAACATTACTTCCAGTACCTGAAATTATGGTTAAGCCACTTGGCAAAGTCCATAAATAACCAGCTGCTCCACTAGTGACTGTAGCAGTATAAGTAGTACTTGTAACACCGCATAATGCAGTAATACCAGTTATTGAGGCAGGTGTTGCTGGCGCTTTACCATATACCGTTAGAATTTGTCCAACTGTGGTACCACACGGATTAACAGCAGTAACAATAATATTACCCACAATAAAGGTAGACGCTATACTCACATTTACGGAGTTGGTTCCACTTCCACTCGTTATGGTAATTCCAGTTGGTAAAGTCCATGTATAGGAGACTGCGCCAAGAACTGTAGGTATGGAAAAATTAGCTGTTGTAAGGCCACATAAAGAAACAGGTCCTTGAATTGCACTAGGTGTTCCTGGTTTCTTAGTAATAAAATAGGAGGTTGTAGTTGATGTTTCACAAGAATTGGTAGCTGACGCTGTAATGTATCCCGTTACGGCTGTTCCATAAGAAACTGAAAGAAGAGAATTACCTTGTCCAGCAGTTATTGTAACTCCAGCAGGAACACTCCAATTATATGATGTTGCATTTGCAGAAATCGCGGTATATGCACCTGTAGTAAGTCCACAAAGTGAATTCGGACCTGTAATTGATGGAGGTAATAAACTTGGAGCGACTGACACATTTGAACTAAACGATGAACCTACGCAACCTTGAGGAGATATAGGTAATATTGAATAATCAACAATTGCTGTAACAGTTCCTGTATTGTTTAAAATATCAGCAATTGACCCACTACAGTTTGCACTACAACTTCCATTACCAATAACACTTCCTGAGTTAACCGATGAAGTCCAAGTAAATGTACTACCAGAAACCGAAGAACTCAATGCAATGTTTGTCGACAAGCCGTTACAAATTTGATAATTGCTCGCAATTCCAATTGGCAAAGGATTTACAACAACTTGCTGAGTGGAGGAGGCTGAATTACCATTAAAGTCGGTTGCAGTCCAAGTTACCAATGTTGTACCAATTGAAAAACTTGAAGGGGCGTCATTTGTGACTGAAAATAATCCACAATTATCAGAAGCGATTGGAGACCCTAACAAAATGGGTTCACCATAACACACTGTAATATCACTAGGAGCTGATATTGTAGGCAAAGTAACATCTTGGATAATTACTGTTTGATTTCGATGAGCCTGATTTCCATTACCATCATCAAATGCCCAGTTAATGATGTAAGTTCCTTGATTATTATATACAAGAGGATCATTAGTGGTGGCAGTAATAAGACCAGAACAATTATCCATACTTGTTGGAGGAATTACGGTTACGGTACATTCTTCAGTAATTATTGGCAATGATGCAATGTCAGGAACTGGCGCTTGATTATCTATTACAGTTACATTGAAACTGCATGTTGAAACTCCACAGCCGTTTGAAGCTGAAAGTGAAACTGTAGTAATACCATGAATAAAAGCAGAACCACTTCCGTCACCATTTCCACCTCCAACTGTTGCTCCACTTAAGATGTATGATAGAGATGGACTTGTTCCACTCAAACTAGTTGTATACAGCAATTCATTTGAACAAAGTCCTTGCGATGTATAAATGGTCTGATTTATAGGACAATTAGAAAAAGAAGGAGGAACACAGCCCGTAGTAAAAGATACAGAAATAGTATGATTCGCTAATACATTTGTAAACGTATATGAACCTGTTGCTACTGCGATTGGATCAGAGACACCATCCACTAAGACATCAAAAATTGAATATCCTGAATTAGGAGTTATTGTAAAGGTCTGACTTGAACCAGAACAAACATTTAATGTTCCATTTGGGCTAATAATTCCATTAGATCCAGCAGAGGTAGAAATAGCATAATTAGTAAGTACCGAAATTGTTTCCATCGATGTTCCAGTACATCCGTTTGCATCTGTACCGGTTACAGTATAAGTTGTTGTTGCACTTGGTGTAAACGCTGCTCCGTTAGTTACACTTCCTGTCCAACTATAGCTGGTTGCTCCGGTTCCTGTTAAGGTTACAGAAGTGCCTGAACATACTGTTGAGGCACTTGCTGTTGAACTTACCGTTGGTAATGTATTTACTGTTATTGTTTTTGTTGATGTCCCAATACATCCGTTTGCATCTGTTCCGGTCACGGTATATGTTGTTGTTGCAATTGGTGTGAAGGCTGTGCCATTTGTTACACCTCCTGTCCAACTATAGCTGGTTGCTCCTGTTCCTGTTAAGGTTACTGAAGTGCCTGAACATACTGTTGAGGCACTTGCTGTTGAACTTACGGTTGGTAATGCATTTACGGTAATTATTTTTGTTGATGTTCCAACACAGCCATTTGCATCTGTTCCTGTTACCGTATAAGTTATTGTTGTACTTGGTGTGAAGGCTGCCCCGTTGGTTACACCTCCAGTCCAACTAAAGCTAGTTGCGCCTGTTCCAGTCAAGATTACTGAAGTGCCTGAACATACTGTTGAGGCACTTGCTGTTGAACTGACGGTTGGTAATGCATTTACGGTAATTGTTTTTGTGGACGTTCCAACACAGCCGTTTGCATCTGTTCCGGTCACGGTATATGTGGTTGTTGCACTTGGTGTGAACGCTGTTCCATTGGTTACTCCTCCTGTCCAGCTATAGCTTGTTGCTCCTGTTCCTGTTAAGGTTACTGCAATGCCTGCACATATTGTTGTTGCGCTTGCTGTGGAACTTACCGTTGGTAATGCATTTACTGTTATTGTTTTTGTTGAGGTTCCAACACAGCCATTTGCATCTGTTCCTGTTATCGTATAAGTTGTTGTTGCATTTGGCATGAACGGTGTGCCATTAGTAACACCACCTGTCCAACTGTAGCTAGTTGCACCTGTTCCTGTTAAGGTTACTGAAGAACCAACACACACGGACGATGTATTTGCAGTTGAGTTAACTGTTGGCAATGCATTTACTGCCATGGTCACACCATTTGATGTAACAGTTGTGGTCCCTTTCGTGAAAGTGATGTTAGGTCGCATCGAAGCAGTAGTACCTGTTGTTCTGCTACAAGCAGTAGAACCTGCAGTACCATTTACTTGATAATATGTGGTAGAAACAAATGTTGATGCTGTTTGATAAGTTCTATATGCTGATGATCCAGTAACTCCATTTGAGAAACAAATATCAATTAAAATGTTGGATGTTCCATTCCAGTTGAATGGGGTTGTTAACGTATGTGTATTTAAAGCATTCAAGGTTGGTGTATAATTTACTGGACCGAAAACGGTAGTAAATGTTGGCACTTGAAAAGTTGTGGTTAACACAGTTGCAGCTGTTGCCGCCATCTTGATATTATAACCGTTTAAGGTTGCAGGATTTCCTGCAGCGCCTGTTACATAGAAAGATAAAGAAGCAATATTTCCTGCTGTTAATCCTAAAGCAGTCAATTCAGAAGCCTTGATTAAGTATTGTTGTCTTCCATTTCCTCCTCTAGTTGGATAAGCTGCACCAACACTACTTGTTGTGGCATTTGCAGCTGTTCCTGTACCAAGTGTAACTACTGTAGGGCAAGTAGACGAAGCGGTCATTGCACAAGTTACAACATCGTTATTTGCAAGTGCGCTGTTTGTGTAAGTTGCACTATTGGTTCCAACATTCGTTCCATTTAACTTCCATTGATAACTAGGCGAAACTGCATTAGAAGGAGTTGCTGTAAATGTTGCAGCAGTTCCAAAACAAGCAGGGCTTGAGCCTGAAGTTAATGCAACCGCAACACTTGGTGTGATGGATGTCAATACAGATATTGTTATTCCAGATGAAGTTGCGGTGGTTGGACTTGCACAAGACAAATTGCTTGTTAAGATACAGGTAACAACTTGTCCGTTAGTGAGTGTTGAACTTGTAAATGTTGAACTATTTGTTCCTGCATTAACTCCATTCACTTGCCATTGATAACTTGGTGTTGTTCCTCCGTTAGTAGGACTTGCTGTAAAAGTTACAGAAGTACCCGTACAGATTGAAGTGGCAGTTGAACTTATGCTCACTGATGGAGCAACTGTCCCATTCACTGATATTGTCAATCCGTTAGAAGTAGCTGTGGTTGTGGTTAAACATCCTGCATTCGAAGTGAGCACACAGGTCACAACTTGACCATTGGTTAATGAAGTAGTTGTATAAGTGGAACTATTGGTTCCTGCATTGGCTCCATCTATCAACCATTGATAAGCTGGTGTAGTTCCTCCATTGGTTGGTGTTGCTGTGAAGGTTATTGAACCACCCGCACAGATAGTTG
Organism: uncultured Bacteroidota bacterium; assembly: GCA_903911435.1. Taxonomy (GTDB): domain Bacteria; phylum Bacteroidota; class Bacteroidia; order 2-12-FULL-35-15; family 2-12-FULL-35-15; genus 2-12-FULL-35-15. Next base: position 4,721 of record CAIWDF010000250.1, on the reverse strand, counting down.
TGGTACTTGCTGAAATAGTTACTGATGGTGTTACTGGTGAACTAACTGTAATTGTTATTCCACCGGAAGTCGCAGTCAACGGAATAACACAAGCTAGATTGCTTGTCATCACGCATGTAACAATTTGTCCATTTGTGATTGTTGATGAAGTGAATGTTGAACTATTTGTTCCAACATTTGTTCCATTCACCTGCCATTGGTAGCTTGGTGTGGTTCCGCCATTAGTTGGTGTAGCTGTGAACGTGATGGATGTTCCCGTACAAATTGAAGTGGAACTAGCAGAAACACTTACTGATGGTACCGATGAAGAATTTACCGTCATGCTTATTCCGGTAGATGTTGCGGTTGCAGGACTCACGCAAGCTAAATTACTTGTCAAGATGCATGTTACAATTTGTCCATTGGTAAGTGTTGTACTTGTGTAGGTCGCACTGTTTGTTCCCACGTTTGTTCCATTCACTTGCCATTGATAACTTGGTGTAGTTCCACCATTGGTTGGAGTAGCAGTAAAGGTTACTGAAGTGCCAGAACAAATGGTGGTGGCTGTTGTGGAAACACTAACCGATGGAGTTACGGAAGAATTAACTGTTATAGCAATGGTGTTTGATGTAGCAGTAGTTGTACTCACACAGCTTGAATTACTTGTAAGTACACAACTAACAATTTGCCCGTTCGTTAATGCAGGTGTTGTAAATGTTGAACTATTGGTACCAGCATTAGCTCCGTTCACTAACCATTGATAAGCAGGTGTTGTGCCTCCATTAGTTGGAGTGGCCGTAAAGGTTATTGAACCGCCAGCACATATAGTTGTGGCACTTGCTGAAATACTTACCGCTGGACTCAAACTATTACCAACGGTGATAGTTATTCCGGTTGATGTTGCAGTACTAGGACTAGCACAAGCCAAATTGCTGGTTAAAATACAAGTCACTACTTGTCCGTTTGTCAACGTAGTGGTGGTAAAAGTAGAGCTATTGGTTCCTGCATTTACTCCATTCACTTGCCATTGATAACTTGGTGTTGTTCCTCCGTTAGTAGTTATAGCTGTAAATGTTACCGAAGTTCCAGAACAAATGGAAGTAGCACTTGCGTTGACACTAACACTTGGAGCTACTGATGAATTCACTGTCATTGTAACTGCATTTGATGTGGCGCTTGATGTACCTTTTGTAAAAGTAATGTTTGGACGCATAGATGCAGTAGTACCAGTTGTTTGGCTACAAGCGGTAGAGCCTGTTGTACCGTCCACTTGATAATAAGTACTCGAAACAAATGTTGAACTAGTTTGATAAGTTTGATAAGCTGCAGAACCCGTAACTCCATTCGTAAAACAAATATCAATCAAAATATTGGATACACCGTCCCAGTTGAATGGAGTGGCAAGGGTATGGGTGTTCATTGCATTTAAGGTAGGTGTATAATTCACCGGACCGAATACAGTGGTAAAGGTCGCCACTTGAAAAGTAGTAGTGAGGGCAATAGCAGTAGAAGTTGCCATCTTGATAGCATAACTGTTCATGGTTGCAGGATTACCTGCACTACCTGTAACATTAAATCCTAAGGAAGAAATATTTCCTGCAGTTAATCCAAGTGCTGTAAGTTCAGAAGCTTTTATTAGATACTGTTGTCTTCCACTTCCGTAATATGTTGGATAAGCTGCTCCGACATCACTTGTTGTAATGTTTGCAGTAGTTCCCGTTCCTAAGGTTACAACAGTAGGACATACTTGCGATGCTGTCATCACACATGTTACAACATCACTATTCAACAAAGTCGAATTGGAATAGGTTGCACTATTGGTTCCTACGTTGGTTCCATTTAATTTCCATTGATAACTAGGCGAAACTGCATTGCTTGGTGTTGCAGTAAAAGTGTTTGAAGCTCCCGAACACGTTGGGTTAGAACCTGAACTTAAAGCAATGCTCACACTTGGTGCTACTGCTGCAGTTATGGTCATGGTTAAACCGTTTGATGTAGCAGTTGTTGGCGAAGGACATGTTGCATTAGATGTCATTACACAAGTTACCACTTGTCCGTTGGTTAACGAAGATGAAGTAAATGTTGCACTATTGGTTCCTGCATTGGTTCCATTCACTTGCCATTGATAACTAGGTGTTGTGCCTCCATTGGTTGGAGTTGCAGTGAATGTTGATGAAACCCCAGCACAAATTGCAGTTGAACCAGAAATACTCACAGCAGGAACAACGGGTGCTGCAACGGTCATGGTAATTGAATTCGAAGTGGCAGGGTTTCCTGTAACTCCAGCCAAGTTTGATGTCATCACACAGGTTACAATTTGTCCGTTTGTTAAAGTAGCAGTGGTGTAAGTAGGACTATTTGTTCCCACGTTTGCACCATTCACTTGCCATTGATAAGAAGGCGCAGTTCCGCCATTGGTAGGCGATGCAGTAAAAGTGACAGAAGCTCCAGTACAAATAGCAGAAGAACTTGCAGCGATATTTACATTGGCAGCTGTAGAACAAGATGCTAATTGAAAAGAAAAGATTCGTGTTGATGCTGCACTTCCTCCTGTTGCACCTCCCATGTATTCACTTGTATGCCAAAAAGTAATTCCATCAGGGTCGAGAACCATTTCGGCATAATCCCCTACTCTATTCATTCCGGTTTGAGAACCCGTACCCGCTATCACCGTGGTTTCGGTAATTGGTAAAGTTCCAAGTGGGTCGCAAGATCTTCTTCCTGTGTAATACAATCCAGGATATATGGTGGTAGCATTCGATTTCAAATAAGCCATAGCAATGCTTCCATTGTTATCCATGGCTATACTTCCCATCCAACGAGTATCAGCATCGGGAGTGTAGATACCTTCTTGATACATGGTCCATGCACCGGTAGATTGGTTTTGACGCAACTCACACCATTTGATGCTTCGTTGACTAGTGCTTATTTGAACACCCCAATTTAAAACAATGGTATTGTACCCACTCCACGATTTCCATTGAGCACGATACATACATACTCCACCGATTCCATCTAGTTTCTGTGTAGTACCAGGTTGAGAAACATCGTTCCAACTTGCATTATAAGTACCATCAAAGGTAGCAGTAGGAATATTTCCTGAAAGGGTGATGGTAGCTGTAGGTGTAGTAGGTACCCAGTTTACAGCCATTTGATAAATGTTTACCGCATCCGAATAGCCTGTACCCCAACCATTATCGGAGTAAGAAAAGATAGGACATGGTGTGCCTACTGTTGGCAAAGTGCCATCAGATGCATCGCCTGGTAGTGGCACAAAAAATCCTGTTCCTTGTGGTGGTGCAAAACTAGTGTACACCGCTCTTGCTCCTGCAGTACCTGCTAACATGGCGGTACGCTCAAAGGCAAATACTTTTTGTGCTTGATTTGATGTCATGTAATATCCATCAGCCCAAACGGAGAACTTAAGATAATCAGGAAATGCAGGTGATACAAAAGTATAGGTGTAATACGAACCGGTAGGGTCGCCTGTGGTAGAAATAGCGATGTATATTTTTTTGTCGGTGCTCGAACCAAACTGTGCAAGGAACCAACGGTCGGCTGCTTTGTCGTACAATACTATAGGGTCACCAGCATTAGCTGTAGCAGGCGACCAAAGGTTTCCTAAGGTGGCGGTAAGACTTACTGCTCCCGTAGTTTTGTTATACACCTTGAAGGTGGTGGAGTTAATCATTTGAACATAATGATTAGGTCCTACTGCACCTGATGGGTCGAACGGTCTGAACCCAGAAGCGGTTTGCCCAAGCCAGTTGGTGATCGGTGCACGTCCTGGTACATCACCCATGGTGTGCTGCATGGTGGTTTCATCATTTCCGTATTCCGGTCCATCTTTTACTGATTTACGAAACTTCTGAGGCTTTCTGTTTTCGCGGTCTTCCGACTCTTCATTTTTATAAATCTTATTTTCATCCACCGGATGTTCTTTAAAGATTTTCGACAAGGGTGCCGTAATGCCAAATTGTGTACAGGTTATCGAACCTTCTTTTTGGTTTACTTTATTTCGTTGTGCGGAAACTGTTCCGATAAGAAATAAACATGAAATGATTAATGTAAGTTTTTTCATTCTTTTATTTGTTAATGAGGTTGTTTTTTGATAGGCAAATATAGTAAGATTTCTCAACAAAACAAGTGGAATTAATGAAAAGTCGATTAAATGGTAATTTTGGACTATTCAATCTGCCAACGTTCTAAGTAAATAAACCCTAAAGAAGGGTTTAAATTTACAGCGAAGTCAGAAAGGCAATTAACCAGGCAGAAGCGAATAGGCCAAGGCACACCAAGCATTCGTACAAAAAAATTTGAAGTGACTCAATTCCTGAAAAAGCCCTGAACAATACTGCTTGGAGAAACATTAAAAGGGATTTCAGCAATGAGATTTGAGAAATGAGATGGGGATTTTTGGTGTAAAACGCTGGGAAAAGTGGATTTTTGAAATGGCTTATCGATAGGAATGGGGCTTTTGTTATGAAATAAGAGGAGGTGGGAGGCTGGAGAAAATACTTGGGGAGTAAAAACAAGACCATAGTGCGAAAAATAAGACCATTGTTCGAAAAATAAGATCATGGTAAGAGGAAATTGGTTCAGAGTAAGAAGAAATTGGTACATAGGGTCGAAAAATAAGATCATGGTAAGAGGAAATTGGTTCAGAGTAAGAGGAAATTGGTACATAGGGTCGAAAAATAAGATCATAGTAAGAGGAAATTGGTTCATAGTAAGAGGAAATT
>CAIWDF010000249.1 GCA_903911435.1 uncultured Bacteroidota bacterium | reverse complement strand
TTTTAGTGGTTGTGACCACTTTATCACCAACACTTTTTTTGACAACAACAACTTTTTTTACACAAACAAAAAATATTTTTTCCTGCGGCAATATGGCTGTAAACCAGTAACTTTTGTTTTTTATTTTTAAATAGTCCTCGAAAAAGTTCAGATAACATTCAGTTCCTTTTGCCCAATTATCTATGTATTCTTCGTAGTCTGTAATTATTTTATCAAGTCCAATTCGATAATAACAATCCTCTGTTAGATTACTTTCAATTTTGTATTTTACATTATCTTCCAAAAGTGCTCGAGTGTGTAATTCTACATCTTGCAACCTTGGGAAATTCTCATTGAAGCCGTCAAGCTTAGTCAGAAATGATTTTCGCCATATGCATGACATCGTATGCCATGGTAAGTCATGTTTTAGAAACTGAGCCAAATGGTCACCTTCTTTTATTTTCCACTCAATCGTGGAGTCGTTAATTTTGAATTGAAATATTCGGATGGGGAAAACGATGAAATCGTAATTAGTATTCAGTATTTTGTTAAGTCTTGACTCAATGCAATTTTTGGCCAGAAGATCATCCGAATCAACAAAGACCACGAAGTCTCCTTTTGCCAATTCAAGTCCAATATTCCTGCAAGTTGAACCTCCTTTTGGCAATCTTTCCCTGATTTTTAAAGAAATTCTCTTGTCAAGCGTTAAAAACTCTTCACAAATGGCTATTGAATCATCTGTAGAACCATCATCAACGATAATAGCTTCCCAGTCCTCATTTGTTTGATTTAACAATGAGTTTAAAGTCTCCCTGATGAAGGCACTTTTATTATAATTTGGGATGATTATTGAAACCATTTCTTTCTTTGCAAATATGCAAACTTTTTTCTTTCATCCTATTGTTTTTATCAAAGATGTGTTATTCGACTTATTTTTAAGTTAATTGAGACATTTTTTTGATGGTGTTTATCTATAAACTCATAGAGGGTTCATATCATGAATTAGTTCCTTTTTTTCTTATACGTAACAAATATTGAAATTGGGGAGTACTTTATAAATAACTAGATGATAATTTCTACTCGGTAAAATATCAGAAGTAATATAATAGCGGCTAGATGAAGCCATTAGAAATCAGAAACAATAATTTAACGAAATCAGACCCTTACACCTATTATTAGTATGTCATCCACTTGTTCGTATCCTTCCATCCAATTTTTAATCTTTTCATCAAGAATAGCTTGTTGCTCACTCATTTCTTTGTCCTGAATAGAAAGCAAAAGTTTTTTTAGTTGAGGATATTTAAATTTTTTCCCTTTAGGGCCACCAAATTGGTCAGCATAACCATCTGTAAAAATGTAGAAGGTGTCTCCTTTTTCAAGTTCAATCACATGGTTGGTGAAATCGTAAATGCGATCGCTAATTGCTACTGGCATTGGGTCAGGGTCTATTTCATCAAGTATGTCATTCGTTGCTTTTCGAATTAGGTATAATGAATTATTGGCTCCAGAATAATCCAATAATGTTTTCTCATTCGTAATTTTAAGCCTTACCAAAGCAACGTCCATACCATCTTTTTGACCTCCAGTTTCTCCTGTTTGTTTCAGCAATGCGATGATGTTTTTTCTTACCTCATTTAAGATTAAATTGGGTTTAATGATTTTCTTGGTGTTCACGGTTTCATTTAACAATGAAGAATTAATCATACTCATGAATGCTCCTGGAACACCATGACCAGTGCAATCTCCGGCCGCAAGAAGAAACATCTTAGATTTTTTTCTTTCTACTTCATTAAACCAATAGAAGTCTCCACTTACAATGTCGCGAGGATGGAATAAAACAAACGAATTTGGAACAGCATTTTTCATGCGTTCTAAGTCAGGAAGAAATGCTTGTTGAATACGTTCAGCATAATTAATACTATCCGTAATGTCTTTGTTCTTCTCTTCAATTAAGCTTTTTTGTTTCTCTATTTCTTCTTTCTGATGAGTCACTTCAACTGTACGTTCCACTACTTTTTCCTCAAGTATTTTTTTCTCCTTGATCAGGTTCCTTTCTCTCATTTTGATGAAATAATAAATACTGAAAGTAATCAATAGTATACAGATGGCATAAAACCAATAAGTACGATACCATGGAGGATTGATAACAAAAGCAAGAACAACGGGTTCAGACCATATACCATTCGCGCCTGCAGCACTAACTTTGAATTTGTAACTTCCTGGTGAAAGTCCAGGATAATCGCGTTCATTGTTTTTTGTTATTGGCGACCATTCTTCTTCTAAACCTTCTAATTGATAACGAAATCTTACTTTTAGAGGATTGTCGAGCGATATGGCTGCAAATTGAAAGGTTAGGTGATTTTCGTTATACGCTAATTTCAAACCATACGGCAAACCAAACCAAGGAATAAGAGAGTCGGTTTTTGTACCCCAATAAATATCTTTATTAAGTAATTTGATATTCGTAATATGAGTTTGAGGTGCTTTTCGGTTAATCCGTTCCGACTTCGGACTGTAAACGGTAAGCCCCTTTACCGTACCGAACCAAATATTTCCTTTGTCATCTTTATATACCGCATTGTCGTTGCACTCAACCCCAACAAATCCATCCGAAGCATCATAGTTTCGAATTGAAGTTATTTTATGATTTTTATTAAAGGTTATTTTATCAAACCCTTTGTCAGTTCCAACTATTAAATTCTCATTGTCTTGAAAAATGACAGAACGAATTGAATTAGAACTTAGCAAACTGTCATTTGCAAATTGGTGGATTTTCTGTTGTCCTTTTTCTTTCCTATCAAAAATATATAAGCCTCCTGAACTAGTTCCAATCCATAAATTTCCATCTGGTCCTTCAATCAATGATTTTATTTCTTTATTCATCAAACCTTCGGCTTCATCATAGGTAGTAATCAACCCGTCTCCACTATATTGAGCAAGTCCAGAGCCTGTTCCAAACCATATGTCGCCAGCTTTGTCCTGTATAATAACATTCACATCCTTGTCGGGAAATTTCATATCCTCCATTGTTTTATTGAGGAATTTCTTTCCATCATATCTACTTATTCCTTCCTTTGTGCCACTCCATACTATTCCTTTATCATCAACATAAATGCAATAGGCACTATTGTCAATCAAACCATCATTCGATGAAAAGTTTGTGAATTTTTTACCATCGAACTTACTGATTCCTCCTTCAGTAATTGCCGACCACACATATTGATTGTGGATGGATTTACCAACAGCAATGCTTAAAATAGAATTCCCTCCCAATCCGTCTTTCATGGAGTAATTTTTAAAAATAGGTATTCCTTTTTCGACTCTCATTTGCGAAAGCCCTCCTCCTCCAGTAGCTATCCACATATTTCCAAGTGAATCCTGGTCGATGTCGTATACCATGTTACTAGATAAACCATCTCGCTCGTTGAAATGCGAGAATTTATTTCCTAAAAATTTGGCCAAGCCGAAGCCATTCGTTCCAATCCAAATATTGCCTTTTGAATCTTCGAAAAAAGAAAGGATTTGATTTCCTGGAAGACCTTCCTTGTCTGTGTAATGGTCGAATGTGTATTTTGAAGTATTGCTTTCGGATGATGAATTGTTTGACCTTTGACGAATTATTCCATTATCAAGCGATGCAAACCATAGTTCGTTCTCACTAGAAAGGAATATTCGCCAAATACTAGTTGCGTTGAAGCCATTAAACTTGTTATAGGAGAAGATTTTCCGTGAACGCATTTCTAATCGAAAGTCCTTAGCTTCAAACTTACCATACTTTGAAGGCGAAATTCGAAAGACACCATCTTCAAGTGTTCCGAACCAAAGTCCACCTTCCAAATCTTCCGCTATTGAAAGAATTTGATCTGAAGGTATATCTTTTCCACCCTTCAGTTGGTTTTTGATGATGGAATCTTTTAGGGGGCTTAAAATATTGATTCCTCCATAGGTGGCAAGCCATATTCTTCCGTTTCTGTCCTGATGAATATCAAAAACAGAATTATTACTTAACCCTTTCGATTCATCAAAAACTTGAATTTGAAATGAGTCTTTACTCACTTGAATGATTTTATTGACTCCTCCATCATCTGTACCAGCCCAGATTACACCTTCCTTGTCTTCAATCAATGAAAGAATACTACTGCCTTTTAACCCATTTTTACTTCCTATTGTTTTAAACGTTAATCCATCATAAATGATGATTCCTTCTTTTTTTGTACCCGCCCAGATTCTACCTTTACTATCATGCATGATAGAGCTTACATTGTCTCCCTTAAAACCAAGTCGTTGGTCAAAAGTTTTAAAATGTATACCATCAAAATTACACACTCCACGACCATCGGTACCTAACCACAGGTATCCTCGTTTATCCTGTGTAATACAATATATGGTATTTTGAGGAAGTCCATCTTCAATGGTATAAGTTTGAAAGTTGTTTCGTTGTGCTCCAACTTGATATGGAAAACAAAAACAAATGGAAATAAATAATAAGAAAGAGGGGAAAAATGATTTTGAAAAATGAATCAATATTATTTTTCTCATCTGAAGAATATTATTTCAAAAATTTAGATTATAAACTTATTTCTTAATAAATAAAAACTGTCCTCCTTCATCACCCGTATTCTTTATTGGGGCAAGTTTAGGACTTTGTTCCGAATTGTTAATAACAGGAATTTTTATCTTGTTGAAAATTTGACTTGCATCTAAATACTTATTCGAATTATCATTTAAGGTTTTAAGGAAATAATACGCAAAAACAGAGTGTCCTTCTTTTCCTCCATCCATCACCGGTTCAAGGCCACCTGAAGTCATTGCTTGACGAGACGAAAGGCTATGAACTTCTTTGTAATACTTTTCAGATTCTTCGAAAGGGACAGAAAGCGTGTTTCCTCTAAAAATGTCGCCACTAAAACAAGCATCCGCAACCAGAAGTGTATGTTTAGATTTTATTCCTCCTAGGTATGTTTGAATGTCGGCATTCGAAAGGTAATTTGCGGTTGAATTTGCTGTCGCATCAACTGGTACCCAAAAACCCTTGTTCAAATCTTGTTTATAATCTCCGTGACCAGAATAATAAATGAATACATTGTCTTGAGGCTTAGCATTAGCCACTAGTAGCTCTAGTTGTGCAATAATATTTGCTCGCGTTGCTTGTTCATTATACAGCGATTTGAAGTTGTCAAACTTGTATTGTGCTTTTAACATGGTCTCAATTGCTTTTGCATCATTCACTGCATTTTTAAGCGCAGGCCAACTGCCTTTATACCCATCGATTCCTATTACAAGCGCATAGTAATTTCCAATTACCATATCTTTCGATTTAGAGACATTTAGTCCTTTCAATGGGTCACCACTGCCACGAAACATCGGTTTTTCGGGCAATTCAACTGCTGCCATCGGTTGGGATATAGCAATCTCTGTTGTTGGAAGTGGCTCATTCATTTTCACTTCAAGCACAAGATCATTCGCATTTGAGTAGGCTCCTTCTAAATTTAAACCTATGTTTATTTTAGGTTTAGTGTATTCTTTGGAAGCATAGAATTCAACACTTATTTCTTTTTCATCGCCAGGAGCAATTGTAGTAATAAGCTCAGAAAGTTTGTTCACCGCCATCACATTAGGAGGGAAAGCATAATTTATTTTTACATTTTTTGCTTCACCGCTTGATGTGTTTTTAAGTTTTAATCGTAAAGTGATAGGAGCTCCCACCTCTGCTTTGCCTGTAGCAGAGCTATATGCATGACTCGTCACCATCACGTAAGAATAACTAACTCCTCCTCGCGATTGAAAGTTAACCTTTAGAGGCGCAGGGTTAAACGCATTGCCTTCTTGAATCTCAATGGTGAAGGCTCCTGCTGCAGTTTCTAAACTAGAGTCGGTTGTTATGGGAATAGAAACACTGATGTATTTATCCGCTTCGAGGTTGCCGATGGATATTTCTTTTTCGAAATGTAAACCCACTACTGTCGCATCAATAGAAACTTTTGCAACTAGATTATACGCTTGTCCCTTGCCTGAATTTTTAAGAATAAATTTAATAGCAGGTTTTTCAGGATGTTCGATGATGCCATTATGGTTGTCATCATTTAATGTAAGGCCTGTAGCCGAAAGTTTAGGTTCGCCAGCATCTTTCATGAATTTCTTTTTGCCAATTTTTAAATTGCCAACATCCCATATTTTCAAACTTGCATCGTTGCTGACAGAAATAAACAAACCACCTTTATCAGAAAAGGCAATGGCATTTACATCTCTATCATGTGCTTCGAATTCTTTGGAGAGGGCTTTAGTTTCAATGTTCCAAATGGATATTTTTTTAGTCGCTCCTGCAGCAGCAATGTATTGCACATCGGGACTTATTGCAATGCTATTTACTTGTGTTTTCATTTCGGTCTCCATCATTTTGTTTCCTGAGATAGCTTCCCAAATAACAACTGCTCCATTTGCTCCTCCACTCACTATATATTTTCCATCGGCACTCCAAGCTAAAGCAGTTACTTCTTTTGATGCAGCATCAATTGAACTTTTCATGTTTCCTGTGCTAGCATCCCACAATTTAATGGTATTGTCGGCTGAACCTGTAGCCACTGTCTTACCATCAGGACTGAAAGCTACAGCGTTTATTGCTTTTGTATGACCACGCAAAGTAGTCAACGAACCTCCAGAAACTCCATCCCATATCTTTGCATTATTGTCTTTCGAACCAGTAACAAAATTGTCGTTAATGGGATTAAAAGAAAGTGAAGTGATGTCGGCATTATGTTCTTTAAGTATTTTTTTAATCTTCCATTCTTTCGCATCAAAAAGGATGATTTTTCCATCGGCAGAGCCAGTTGCAAAATACTTGCTATTGGCACTAAAGGCTGCAGCGGTAACCGCAGTTGCCTGAGCAAATACTTTCATTTTTTCACCCGACTTCGCATCCCATACTTCAGCTCGTTTGTCTACTCCTCCGGTTACTATGTAAGTGCCATCGCTATTGATAGCAGCCGAAAGTATTTCGCCTGTATGCGCGTTGTCTTTGTTTTTTAATAATTCTTGAGCTTGTATATTTGTGCCTGCCAAGAGCAATGAAATAGATAATGCAACTATTTTTCTCATTCCTTTTTTAAATTTAATATTGGATAACAAAATTACGAAAATAATTTAAATTGGAAAAGTGAGATTAATCATATGCAAAAAATCGGTACTAGCGTTGTTGTGAATGTGGATATTTTTTACATTTGTTGCGATAAATTAAATTAGGTTATACGAATGTTTAAATTGAGTACGCGAATACCAAGTCTAATTTGCCCTTCAAAAATTAGTAAGATATATTAATACACTTAAAATAGTAAACGATGAAAATTTTTTTTACTTCTTTTCTCTTCCTATCTATTACAGCTTTTGGTTATTGTCAGACACCTAGTTTTATTTACACACCAACATGTTTTGGTGATCAAACAACTTTGGTGGGTTCGTCAGCACTTGCCGATACCGCCATTAGTTCTTGGCAATGGGATTTGGACGGAAACGGTACCTTCGATGCAATTGGAAAGACCATTATTCATCTTTTTACTACGGCAAGTACTTTTTCTGTAAAGTTGAAGATTACTCCTAACTATGCTCCTGCTGATTCGGTGTTACAAAGTGTAGTGATTGACCCATTGCCAAGTGTAAATTTTCGTGTCGATAATTTATGTGCGTTGAAATTGGCGACTTATTATAATCAATCAACTATTGCGAGTGGAACCATCACTTCTTACAACTGGGATTTCAATAACGATGGAGTCGTGGACAATAATTCGAACGATACAGTGACTTATGTTTGTGGACCAGCACAGGTGTATCAAACCAGATTGACCTGTGTTTCGAACAAAGGGTGTAGTGCTTTTGCAGTGAAAACTACTCAAGTGTATCCTGTTCCTGTGGCTCAGTTTACAGCGAATCATACTTGTGCTATGGATACTTCGCTATTCCTAAATACGACCACTAATATCCCTAATCCTGATTATTTTTATTGGAGTTTTGGTGATGGCAACCAAGGTTCCACAACCAATAATGCAGCTCATATTTACGCAGCACCTGGCTCTTACAATGTTAGTTTGATAGCTGTTTCGGTGAATGGATGTAGAGATACTAGTGCCGTGAGTTCCATTACAGTTACTCCCCGCCCTACAGTATTATTAACTACCAGTTCTTTGGATGGAAGTAATGTTTTTTTCGAAGGATCTTCTATCACGCTTACTGCAACAGGTACGAATACATATGTATGGAATACAAGTGAAACAACGAGCAGCATCGCTGTTCAACAAACAGGAACGTATTCGGTAACTGGTAGGGATGCATTGGGTTGCACCACAGATGCATCCATCTACGTGAAGAAAGAAGCTATTCCTGAATCGATTGCTACCACCTCAAACATTCTTACACCAAATGGAGATGGAATAAACGACTATTTAATCATTCAAAGTAAAGACGCTTACCAAACTTGCACCATTATGATTTACAATATTTGGAATGTGGAGGTGTACTCAAAAGATGGATACAACAACGATTGGGATGGAACTACAAGTGATGGAAAAAAACTCCCTGATGGAGCTTATTACTATATCATCACTTGTGACGATAAAGCGGTGGCAAACGGCAATATCAATATCTTATTAAAATAATATTTAGTTGAATCAATCACGTTTAAAAACTCGAATTATGAAAAAACTAACTACAACTTTTTTATTACTAGCAGGCAGCCTGGGCTTGATACCTCAAAAAATGTTGGCTCAACAAATATCATTGAGCAATCAATATGTAGTCAATAAATTTTCTATATCTCCTGCCTACGCTGGTGCGGGCGACAATCTTGAAGTGTTTGGAAGCTATAGAAGAGACTGGATGGGAATAACCGCTGCACCTGAAACCAAAAGTATACATGCAAACGGAATTATTGGTAAGCACATGGGCTTGGGAGGAAGTGTTATCTCGATGCAGGCTGGAATATTTACCAATCTTTCGGCAAACCTTAATTATGCTTATCATGTAAACATTAGCGGAAATCATTTCATTAGTTTAGGTTTAGGTTTAGGAGTTCTCGAGAATCACCTTGACCTTTCGAGCAAAGGAGCGCAAGACGACCCTGTGGCCAATGCTGCCAACCGAACCACCACCATGATGGATGCTAGCTTCGGTATCGTTTATCGCAATCGTAAATTAGATGTAGGTTTCTCGGCACCTCGTTTGCTGAGCAATGCTGTGGTTGAAAAACATATGTATTTTCTCAGTTCGCAATATCAAGGACATATTAGCTTGAAACAAAACCTGAACAAATCATGGGCGATTGCACCTATTGCTATTGTGTCGATGCCTCAAAATGCACCTTTGTTTTACGAAATAGCAGTGCCTATTATGTATCAAAACAAGATATGGATTGCCCCGGCTTACAAAAAATCGAGCATTGCGGTGGGTATTGGTGCCCGGTTGTTGACTAGCTTAGTGTTTAATTACTCTTACGAATTCGCTTCGAGTGGAATTGCTGGTCAATCATCAGGAACTCACGAAATAACCCTCGGATGGAAGTTCGCCAAGAAGAAAACCGATGAGCCAACACCAGATTCGAAAAAACCGTATTACGAATGGGTGAAGTAAAACCGACCCTAATTTAAACACCCAACTAAAGGTTCTAACCTTTTTAAGGACAATTTTACCTCTACATAATTATATAGTCTGCCCCCGAAATTGAGTTTTGGGCTTGGTGGTTGCTTTCCGAAACTTGACTCGATACCAACCAAAATGGCTTTATCACGATTTACGGTCTGTGGATAATAATTCAGAATGCACTACTAACGACTAGAACTCCTTATTTAATTACATTAAGTTTTTTCAATTCCTCGTTCGAAATGGTAGGAGGAAACTCCCCTTTTTGAATTTTGGTGATGGCAAGTCGAGCTACTTTTTGAGCATCGTTCTTGGTTCTGAATCCTTCGGTGCCCGGCATTCCTGGGATAGAGTTTTGACGTATCAATACTTTGCCATCTGCCGAAATTTCGTAACCAAAGGTTTTATTTGGCGCATCAATTACCCCATATTCGAACTTCGAATTGGCATACTGATTGGCCGTTTGTTGATTAGACGTATTAGTAGGTGCTTGACCTTGTGCACTTGCGCCCAAAGCACTTATGGCGAACAAAACGAGAACGATTAACTTTTTCATAGAATTAAAATCTTGATGTTTGATAAAGGCCATAAAAGTAATTGAAAACGATGAATGCCGAAAATATTTTTGTCAAATTTAATTTGATTGACCATATTCATTTACCTTCGCCCTTCAAATTATGAATCGTAAGAAGAAATACCTTTATATCTTTCTAATCATTGTGGCTCTGGTGTTCTTTGGCTATTACCGAGACTTTGTTTTCAAAAAAATAAACGCTTTAATGCAAGCCTGGGACCACGATATGGACTATACCATGCCACCCTCGATGCGTTTTCTTGAAAACTATGAATACGCTACCCTCGAAAACATAAAATGGTTGCTCACAGTGATGTTCACCCTCATTTATCTTGCCATTTCATTGTTTGCCATTAAAGTAATTTTTAATACCCGAACATATCGAAACATCACCATTGGTGCCTTTATAGGTGTCACTGTGGCTTCCGGAATACTGATTTTGTTGGGACTCATCTTTCATTCGGCATCTTACAAGATGTATGAATTTGCTCGTTACCTGATGGGCATGGTGCAATCGCCCATTGCGCTAATGGTTTTAATTCCGGCTTTTATTATAGCCGAACGCGAAAAACCGGAAGGGCTGAACTAAAAAATCATTTTTTCGTAGATTCCTGACAATAGTCAATCGCTAAAAGTCTTCCCATTCTTATTTATTTTTATACTTTTGCAACTCATTAAATATATTTCATCTTATGAAAAAAGATACCACCATTTTTAATTTAATAAATGAAGAGAAAAAGCGTCAGACATTGGGTTTAGAGCTTATTGCCTCTGAGAACTATGTAAGTGAAGAAGTGATGCGAGCAATGGGCTCGGTGCTTACCAATAAATATGCAGAAGGACTACCAGGAAAAAGATATTACGGAGGATGCGAAGTAGTTGACCAAATAGAGCAATTAGCCATTGATAGAGCCAAAAAATTGTTCAATGCCGAATGGGTGAACGTACAACCTCACTCAGGAGCACAAGCAAATGCAGCCGTGATGCTAGCCGTTTTGAAACCCAATAGCCGCATTTTGGGCTTCGATTTATCGCATGGAGGCCACCTTACGCACGGTTCGCCTGTGAACTTCTCAGGTAAATTATATCAACCAAGCTTTTATGGTGTGGAAGAAGAAACAGGTCAAATCGACTTTGATAAAGTACATGCCATTGCCTTGAAAAAACAACCTAAGCTCATCATCTGCGGAGCATCATCCTATTCGCGCGATTGGGATTATAAAAAACTACGTGAAATTGCCGACCATGTTGGGGCATTGCTTATGGCAGATATATCTCATCCTGCAGGCTTAATCTCTCGTGGATTGCTCAACGACCCATTGCCACACTGCCACATTGTTACCACTACCACTCACAAAACCTTGCGAGGACCAAGAGGCGGAATGATCATGTTGGGCAAAGATTTTCCAAATCCTTGGAAAGAAAAAAACAATAAAGACGAAGTAAAAATGATGTCGACCATATTGGATGCTGGTGTATTTCCAGGTACACAAGGTGGTCCGCTCGAACATGTAATAGCTGCCAAAGCAGTAGCTTTTAACGAAGCACTTGACGAATCGTACATGAAATATTGTATTCAAGTAATGAAGAATGCTAAAGTAATGGCGAAGTGTTTTATGGACAAAGGATACAAAGTAATTTCAGGTGGTACCGACAATCACTCCATGTTGATTGACCTTCGTTCTAAAAACTTAACAGGTAAATTAGCAGAGAATATTTTGGTGAGAGCCGACATCACTGCTAACAAAAACATGGTGCCGTTTGACGATAAATCACCATTCATTACCTCAGGTATTCGTTTGGGTACAGCAGCCATCACTACACGTGGAATCAAAGACAAACAAATTCCAATGATTGTGGATTTAATGGACAAAGTATTGATGAATCCATACAAAGAACAAGCAATACAAGAAGTGAAAAAAGATGTGAACAAATTGATGAAAGATTATCCTTTGTTCGGATAGTCAACTCAACACAACAATTAGAAAGCAAACCAAAAATTAGAAAATAAATCAACAACGAATGAGTCAGGTAGAATTAATAATGCCTAAGATGGGAGAAAGTGTTGCCGAGGCAACCATCATCAAATGGTTGAAGAAAGAAGGCGACAACATAGCAGCTGATGAAATTGTCTTGGAAATAGCAACCGACAAGGTTGACTCCGAAATACCATCAACCGCGGCAGGAATACTTGTTAAAAGATTGTTCAACGAGGGAGATGTGGTACAAGTGGGCAAGGCAATTGCTCTTATTTCTACTGATGCTTCGGCAAAGGTGGAGGCTGTGGTTGCAAAAGCTCCTGTAATAGAAGAAACGGTGACCGTACAAAAGGAATTGGCTACTTCAGTGGTTGAGCAGGTTGCAGCAGTGGAACGAGTGTCGGCATCGGGGAAGTTTTATTCACCCTTGGTACGCAACATTGCAAAGGAAGAAGGCATTTCGATGGAAGAGCTCGATAACATTGCAGGCACAGGAACCAATGGAAGGGTAACCAAGAATGATATTTTGGCATATGTGCCTAACAAAGGTAAAAACAAGGTTCAACAGAATACTACTCCTGCACCACAAGTGATAAAAGAAGTAGCAGCCACCAACGGTGCTGTACAACAGAAACCAGCAATGGCTGTTGGTGCTGGTGACGAAATTATAGAAATGGACAGAATGCGCAAACTCATTGCCGACCATATGGTGATGAGTAAGCATACTTCACCACATGTTACTTCGTTTGTTGAGGCCGATGTAACCAATGTAGTGCGATGGAGAGATAAAGTAAAAGGTAGTTTCGAAAAGCGCGAAGGCGAAAAACTAACGTTCACTCCTATCTTCATCGAAGCGGTAGCCAAAGCCATCAAAGACTTTCCGATGATTAATATCTCTGTAGATGGAACAAGAATCATCAAAAAGAAAAACATCAACATCGGTATGGCAACTGCATTGCCATCGGGCAATTTGATAGTGCCAGTAATACGCGATGCAGATACTTTAAACATTCTTGGGCTTACTAAAAAGGTAAACGACCTAGCGAATAGAGCACGTGCTGGAAAGCTTTCGCCTGATGACATTTCAGGGGGAACGTTTACCATTTCCAATGTTGGTTCGTTTGGTAATGTAATGGGTACACCCATCATTAATCAACCACAAGTGGCCATATTAGCAGTAGGAGTAATAAAGAAAAAACCAGCGGTAATTGAAACACCTGCAGGCGATTTAATAGGCATTCGTCATTTTATGTTCCTTTCTCATTCGTACGATCACCGTGTGGTAGATGGTTCGTTGGGAGGACAGTTTGTAAGACGCGTGGCCGATTACCTTGAGCAGTGGGATGTGAACCGGGAGTTTTAATTGAAGTATAAATTTTTGGATTAGATTAGATTGTTTGGAGAAAAGATAAGTTGAGAGTGCGCGAAGGAAAGTAATTAGGTTTAAAATATTTTCAAATTGAGAAAGCTGATATCAATATTGATTTTTGTTTTGTTGAGAATATCAATAGTTCAAGCTATTGCACTAGGTGATGAGTACAAAAAAATATATGAAGAAGCTGAATACTATTTAATAAATGCTGATTACAACAGAGCATTGGAGCTCTATCTAAAAATGAGCGCAATGACCACTCCTACTTCAAATGTTAATTTCAAAATAGGGTACTGTTATCTCAACTCATCTTCACACAAAACCAAATCAATTCCTTATTTAGAAGATGCGCTGAAGGATATTTCGGCCAATTACCAAGAAGGAGATTTAAAAGAAACTCATGCCCCCCTTTCCACTTTGTATTATTTAGCAAAGGCCTATCAATACAATTTTGAATTTGATAATGCTATTGCAGCCTATCAAGATTATCTCACCCAATTAGGCACAGGTTCGAAAGTGAAGGATGAGGTGGATGAAGTGAACCACGACATCGAAACGTGCAATAATGCCAAGCAGTTGGTGAAAAACAAAATAGATGTCACCATCACCAACATGGGCAAAAATGTAAACTCTCCGTATGATGATTATTCTGAAATGATTTCCTTGGATGAAACCATCTTGATATTTACAAGCAACCGCGATGGAGGAACGAGTGATGAGATGCAAGCCAATGGTAAGTTTTACGAAGATATTTATTTCTCACATTATGTAAATGGAGCGTGGAATCAAGCCTCTTCCATAGGTTACAATGTGAATACAAAAGGAAACGAAGCTAGTCTGAATCTTTCGGCTGATGGCAATCGATTGATGATTTACAAAGACGATGGAGGAGATGGAAATATTTACATGAGCACACTCAAAGGAATGGTGTGGGGCGTGCCTGTGGCACTCAACTCAGAGGTGAATAGTTCATCTTGGGAGACCCACGCTTCCATGTCTTCTGATGGAAAAGTAATTTATTTTGTGAGCGACCGACCTGGAGGATATGGTGGAAGAGATATTTATAAATGCATGAAATTGCCGAATGGAGAATGGGGAAAGGCTCAGAACATGGGTGATGTAATCAATACCAAATACGATGAGGATGGCGTGTTTATTCATCCTGATGGCAAGCAAATTTATTTCTCATCGAAAGGGCATAATACGATGGGAGGTTTCGATATTTTTAAAACCACCATTACCGATGAGAATGGATTTTGGTCGGCACCAGTGAATATAGGATGCCCAATAAATACGCCTGATGACGATATTTTTTATGTAACCACTTCTGACGGAAAGCGCGCTTTTATATCGGCTGTGAAAGAAGATGGGTTTGGTGAGAAAGATATTTACATGATTACCTATGCCGAAAACGAACCTCGCGACATCACCTTGTTGATAGGAACCATTGTGAACAATGCGAGTGGTGAGTTGCCAAAGAATAGCATCATCATAGCGGATGCAAAAACGGATGAACCATTACAAACCATAAGTGCTAATACTGCAACTGGTAAGTTTGGTGCTAATCTACCCGTAGGTAGAAGTTATCATGTGTTTTATAAAGTAAATGGAAAAGAAATTTATCACGAATCGATTGATGCCCCTGTGCGAAAGGGATATCAAGTGGTGACGCGAGAGATACCTTATACAGGAAAAGAATAAAGAAAATCTACAAATACATAAACAGTAAAAAGAAATAAATTAGTAAACCTAAAAAAATAAAAAGTTGATTATTGATTCAATCAATACAGTTATGAAAAAGTTGATTTTTATTTTTGTTTTGCAAGTTGTATGTAACTTTCAAAGCACTGTGGCAGTGGCACAAGAAGACAAGAATTACAAAAAGATATTCACCAAGGCGGAAGAATATTTTGTAAACGAAAATTATCAAGCAGGACTTATTTTGTACCTGCGGTTGGATTCGATACAGAAGGCGAATACCAATATCAATTTCAAGATAGGGATGTGCTATCTGAACTCACCTACTTATAAAACAAAGGCAATACCATATTTGCAAGAAGCGGTGAAGGATGTTTCGGAAGCTTACAAAGAACTTTCGATGAAGGAAAAACATGCCCCGGTGTCGGCTTATTACTATTTAGGAAAAGCGTATCATCTCAACAACGAATTTGATAAAGCCATTGAGTGGTACGGAAAATACAAAACCGAATTGCTAAAGAACGAAAAGAAAAACCTTGCCGACATTGAAGAAATGGACCACGACATCGAACAATGTAATAATGGAAAAGAGTTGATTAAAAAACCAAAAAACATTGTGGTAACTAATTTGGGTGAAGGAGTAAACTCCAAGTATCCTGAGTATTCACCGGTGGTTTCATTGGATGAAGAAACTTTGATTTTTACTTCGAGAAGGGAAGGAGGGATGAGCGATTACAAATTGCCTGATGGACAATATCTGGAAGATATTTACATTTCAACCTATAAAGATGATAAATGGGGAAAGGCAAGTTTGATAAGTCCTAACATCAATTCGATGGCTTGTGAAGCCAGCATCAACTTGTCGGCAGATGGAAAAAACTTGTTGGTGTATAAAGACGATAATGGAGATGGCAACATCTATGTGAGCGAATTGAAAGGAAACGAATGGGGAGTGCCTGAATATGAAATTTCACCTATCAACTCGAACGCTTGGGAAACACACGCTTGCTTTAGCTCTGATAATAGAGTGCTTTATTTTGTGAGCGACCGATTAGGAGGATATGGCGGAAGAGACATCTACAAATGCTTGCGATTGCCAAATGGGAAATGGGGACCTGCACAGAACTTGGGTGATGTTATCAATACCAAATACGATGAAGATGGGGTGTTTATTCATCCTGACTGGCAACAAATTTTCTTTGCTTCCAAAGGACATAACTCCATGGGAGGGTTCGATATTTTTACTTCTATCATCAATGACGAAAATGGATTTTGGTCTACTCCTGTAAACTATGGATATCCTGTGAACACTTCGGATGATGATGTTTTCTTGGTAACTTCACCAGATGGAAGAAGGGCTTTTTTCTCGTCAGATAAAGAAGGTGGATACGGGCAAACGGATATTTACATGATTAAGTTTCCCGACTTCGAACCACGCGATATAACTATATTGGTGGGTAAGGTGATTAACAATTCTACAGAAGATATTTCGGATAATAAAATTGTTTTTGTCAGCTTAAGAACTGGCGACACTACTCAGGTATTGAACATGAACAGTGCTTCGGGTAAGTTTGGTGCCAACCTTCCGGTGGGTTCTAACTATCAGGCTAATTTTTACATCAACGGACAACGGGTATATAGCGAGGTGATGGAGTCGCCAAAAGGTTTAGGATACACTGTGCTAAGACGCGATATTCCTTACAACGGACGAAACACTGTGGATACTGCTGTGGTGATTACCAAACCACGACCTGTGGTGGCTGTTGATACAGTAAAGAAGTTGATTGACCATACCGTGAAAGTGGATAGAAGTTTGAAAGAAGACACTGCTGTGGTGGTGGACAAAACTCCACCAGAGGTGCACGAACAGCTAAGAAAAGAGGAAGTGGTGGCTAAAAAAGATACGGTGAAAGCAGTGAAAAAAACATTGCCGCTTTGCGACCCTAAGAGAGCGGTGTTTCAAATGAATTTTAGATACAACCGCAAGGACATTGATTCGAATTCGAAAGAGTTTACAAATTTGATAAACGAACTAAGCAATTGTATACTTACCAATGCGGGATTCACGATATACATCGAATCGAGTGCTTCGACAGTGCCTACACGAACCTTTAAGACCAACGAAAACTTGGCCACCTCGAGGGCAGAGAATGCCAAAGATAAGATGATAAAAGCCTTGGTGAAAAAAGGAATTAAAGAATCGAGTATTGTATTTGCTGCGCCTGTGGCAAAAGTACAAGGCCCCGAATACCACAAAGATGCTCAAAAGAACAGAGCTGTGTATGAGCAGTTTCAGTATGTAAAGATTACTGGGAAATAAGAAGAAGAGATACTACTATTCTTAAGCCCTTTGCAATCGTGCAAAGGGCTTTTTTATTGTTATGCATACTATAGTATTTGTTAAATAATAAATATTCCTCTCCCTCAAAAAACACAAAACAATTTACTGAAAATGACGAAAACTGTGGAAATATCTTGGTCGTGAAAGGTTAAAAATATCCCCATCGGAACAATACCAGATAACTAATACATACTAGTTGACTGAAAATGACGAAAACTGTGGAAATAGGTTGGTCGTGAAAGGTTAAAAATACCAACATCGGAAGAATACCACATCACGAGTACACTAGTATTGACTGAAACTGACGAAAACTGTGGAAATATCTTGGTCTTGTTAGGTTAAAGATACCACCATCGTAACAATATAACATCTCGAATACACTAGTATTGACTGAAAATGACGAAAACTGCGGAAATATGTTGGTCGTGTAAGTTTAAAAATACCATCATCGGAACAATACCACATAACGAATACATAATAATTGACTGAAAATGACGAAAACTGCGGAAAAGGGTGGAAATAGGTTGATAGAGAAAAAAATAGAATGTTGGTAGTTGAAATTTTTATATGAGGCACTATAAATTCGTATCTATTTTTGTCTTTCACACTCAAAAAAAACAAAATTTCGGAACCTTTTAAGTAAATATTGTTACCGCTCACAAGCCAAAAGTGACCGCTTACTCAGAAATGTGACCGTTCACCAAATTTGCTTTTTTATTTATTTGAAAACTCATTATTTTTGTATTCGAAATCAATAACTGATTCTTTTTTTTGAATTAAAACATTCACCATTTAA
This sequence comes from uncultured Bacteroidota bacterium, assembly GCA_903911435.1. GTDB lineage: Bacteria > Bacteroidota > Bacteroidia > 2-12-FULL-35-15 > 2-12-FULL-35-15 > 2-12-FULL-35-15. Next base: position 1,516 of record CAIWDF010000249.1, on the reverse strand, counting down.
AACGAAACGAAAATGAGAACTACACCTAACAAAAACACCATAATATGGGTGAAAAATGAAATTGGCGAAGACGTTGTATTAAAACTTAAGAAAATAAAACTGGTAAAGGCTACGCACAACGGTATATCGCTGCTTTCCAAAAAGGGAAATATCTATTTTATGTACATCACGCTCGACCAATTTATGCTCGACTTCGAATGTGTCCATCTATTTTGCATGGTGCACCGTAGCAGCATTGTAGGTGTTAGGTTCATCAAACGACATCACTTCGCTCACCATTATTTAATATTGAAAGGAAATGTAAAAGTAGATATGTCGGCCCTTGGAGTAGACAATTATTTAAAGGGTTTTCCTCCTTATCAATTCACTAAATGTGCCTAGGTAAAGCCATTTAGCAATACGACACACTTCCATTTCGGTAATTCTATAGAATATAATAACAGTTCCCGAAGTATCGCGACAGTTCCCGAAGGGTTTAGTCTATTTCTACCCTTAATCAATTAATTTCATCCTAGAATTCCCTGGAGTTCGCACTAAATTTCCCGAATTTCACCCTAGTTTTTCGCACCCCCCCTTGCTTGCAAGCTACCTTTGTGTCATCAAAAATATAGAATTGAAAACAAACAATGACATATTAATTTATCGAGGCGATAATCAGCCAGCAAAGATGAGTAGAGGAATACTTTCATTCCTCTTTTTTTGCTCTCTTTGGTGCATTCTTCATACATTGATTGTATCTCTCAATCTTTGGAGAGTATCTCTCAGCGTTTGGAGAACATCTCTCAGCGTTTGGAGAACATCTCTCCAAGTTTGGAGAACATCTCTCCGTGTTTGGAGAACATCTCTCCAAGTTTGGAGAACATCTCTTCAAGTTTGGAGAACATCTCTCCGTGTTTGGAGAATATCTCTCCGAGTTTGGAGAACATCTCTTCGTGTTTGGAGAACATCTCTCCATGTTTGGAGAACACCTCTCCGTGTTTGGAGAACATCTCTCCGTGTTTGGAGAACATCTCTCCGTGTTTGGAGAACACCTCTCCGTGTTTGGAGAACATCTCTCAGCGTTTGGAGAATACTTCTCATTGTTTGGAGAACTTCTCACAGTATGCTGATTTTGCTTTTTTCTGTTCATTTCTTTCCAAAACAAAGTTCATCCTTCGGGTATTTTAACTCGGAAAAGACATTCTCGAAATCCATAAAAGGGTTTGTTTATCAACGATATAAGTTGCCACGCCCTTTCGTTTGAATGCGGAGGCAAAGGACAGAAACCGAAAAATAATTATTCGTAGTTCAGCTACTTTACGCGAATGATTCAGCTTTTCCTTTTGTCGGCTTCCACCTTCGCAAAAAAAAGGAGAAGTAGAATAAATAGTTAAATCTTAAAATTATTAATAATCATGAAAAAAATAATTTTCAAACGTATGCTTTCGCGCAATGACCGCAAAGCAATGATGCGTAATGGAGGTGTGCTCACCGACCATAATCAAAACAGAGTCATTATCATGTTAGCCATCAGAGT
>CAIWDF010000248.1 GCA_903911435.1 uncultured Bacteroidota bacterium | reverse complement strand
TGCAAACAATGTTTTTGATATTTTGATTGACATTTCCCTTTTGCAACGGAAGGGATTTTCGGGAAATGAAATAATGATTCAGGCAATCGGGAAATGTGTTGTGCGTTCCACACAACACAAGCACACCACAAGAACATTTCTTACTTCTGACATTATCACTTATAAAAACTTTGTTAACTATAATCCAAATAACTCAGAACAATCATTATATGAACTTAAACCCATTCAAACACTCAGATACTTTCTTCAAAATATTTTCAGAAAAAATACTTTTCGGGAAGGGCAAGTTGAAATACTGAATAAAGCACTCCAAGGTGAAAGTGTAATTGGTTTACTTCCCACTGGAGGTGGTAAATCGTTAACTTACCAACTTGCTGCAATGTTGCAGCCAGGTATTTGTTTGGTAATTGACCCAATTAAATCTCTGATGAAAGACCAATTTGACAATTTGAAAAAGAATCAAATTGATGCTTGCAACTTCATTAACTCATCTTTGAAAACGAGAAAACAGAAAACAAAAGAAACTGCGAAGTTGAAAAATGGAGAAGTTCTCATTTCATTCGTTTCACCCGAACGTCTTCAAATGAAAGAGTTCAGAGATATTCTAAAAGAAATGAAAGAAGAAAAAATCTATTTCAATTATTGTGTGATTGATGAAGCGCATTGCGTTTCGGAATGGGGACACGATTTTAGAACTTCTTATTTAAGTTTAGGTAGAAACGCTATTGCATTTTGTAAGACTAAGAATAAAGAAACAATACCGCTTTTTGGTTTGACTGCAACAGCTTCGTTTGATGTTTTGTCCGATGTTCAGAGAGAACTATCAGGCAACAACGAAAAAAACAAATTGAAAGAAGATTCAATTATTCGATTAGACACTGTGAACAGAGCAGAACTAAGTTTTGAAGTAGTAGATGTTCATGCGGACTTGCGTGATACGGATTCAGAATGGAAACTGAAAGAGAAATTGGGTACACAAAAGCAGTCAAAACTTATCACTCATTTAAGCGGATTTCATTTTGATAATCTAAATAAATTTTCTGGAATTATTTTTTGTCCGCATCGCGGTTGGTATTTCGGAGTTACAGACAGATATAGAAATGATGATGTGAGAAATGCAGTTTACGAATCGTTACAAAGATCGGCCATTCCAAGTTTACGAATGGGTTCTTTCATGGGTTCAGATTCAGATGACGAAAGAACAGCAGAGTTGATTGAAGCAGATTCCATTCTTGCACAAGAAGAATTTATTGGCAACAAATTGAACTTGCTTGTTTCAACAAAAGCTTTCGGAATGGGAATTGACAAACCGAACATTCGTTTCACCTTTCATGTAAATTATCCAAGTTCAATTGAAAGTTTTGTTCAGGAAGCAGGCAGAGCAGGCAGAGACAAGCAGCCAGCAACTTCATACATTCTTTTCAATGACGAACAAGTTGTGAAAGGAGAAAAAGTATTTGAGATTGACCGAGACAATCTTTTATTCTTCCACAACTCATCTTTCAAAGGCGTTGATAAAGAGAAAGCAATTTTATTTGAATTACTCACAGCAATTCACACCCCAAACAAGTTATTTGAGATTGAAGTGAAACTTTTTGAAGAGTTTCAGCAAGACATAAACTTGACTCTTTGGCAAAGCCCAAATGGATTTTGGTATTTGTTTGTCAATGGAGAAAACTTTGAAGATAAATTTGGAGCAGTTAGAATTCCATCTCTTGAAGTTGACACTTCAAGAATTACAAAACCAGTAACTGAATGCAACAGAGTTTTGAATTTCATTAGTAATTTCATTCGGCAAAACGCAAACGGAGAAATTACAAGTTGGTTAAAAACATCAACCACAATTGCAGGTCTTGAAACTTTGTTGCGAGCAAACGAAAGAATTGAACTC
>CAIWDF010000247.1 GCA_903911435.1 uncultured Bacteroidota bacterium | reverse complement strand
TGGTATCGCTGAAAACCCTGGGATGATTGATTTTTCAATTTCCCCTAATCCTTCAAATGGAATTATTAAACTATCTAGAACAAATTCGTCAACTAATTGTTCTATTAAAGTTTTCAATTTGTTAGGCGAAAATGTCTTCCAATCTGATTCTTTCATTTCTGAAATTGATATGAACAATCAAGCGAAAGGTCTTTATTTTGTTGAGATTAAGAATGAATTAACTGTACGCACAAAAAAAATAATTATACAATAGCTTTACCCACCCCCCAACAGAAAACAACTCCACCCCATAACAGCACTTCGAATTGATCGAGACTGTTATGGGGTTATTTTTTGAAATCGTTTAAAGGAGTAAAATTTGAATTTATTTAATCACCAATTTGTAATTCACAATCTTGGTTTCACCAAAAATACTAAGGTGATAAATTCCTGATGATAATTTATATTCCGAAAGATTGATTTTGGATGTCGATTTCACTTCGTTTTTAAATATCATACTTCCTCTGCTGTCGTATAGAGTCAGTTTTAATTGCTCATTATTTTGATTAGTAATGGTAATGTTTCCATTGGTGGCAACAGGATTTGGATAAATTTCATAATTGCTTTGTTTTAATTCAGGCACTTTTACATTCGACAATAAATTGATATTGTCTAAATAGATATTATTTCCCCATAATCCAATGTTTCGAAATGCTATTACAAGATGAGGAGTACCAACATAAGCCGCAAGACTTATGGTTTCTGTTCTCCACTCACTGTCGGCAGGAGTATAATAATTAGAATTATTAGCTGCGGTTGCAAGGGTTGTACCCCACTTTTTATAAAGTTGTGTAAAAGTAATTCCACAATCTGTGGAAGCTAGTACTTCGAGCGTGTCGGTGTATTGACCTCCATAACAAGCATGTGCCACATCAAAGGTTAAATTGGAGTTTGTTGGACTAGTATAATCAACAGATACGCGCATATCGTCCCAAGTACCATGAGAGTCGCTATCGAAATTATCAAAAATGGAAGATTGTGTGCTATTACCAAAACCACCCACCGCAGTATTCAATGACCATTGAGCACCATTGTCAGGATTGGCAAGCACGATTTCTGCTGGTGGAAAACTATTTTGAAAGCCTTCTTGAATACTCGTTGGTGGCACATAAGCTATGATGCTTACATTGACAGTATCGCTTGACGATTGCCCATTTCCATCAGTAACAGTGAGTGTAGCCTGATATGTACCAGGTGATGGGAAATAAACGGTAGGATTTCGAAGAGTAGAAGTTGAAGGAGTGCCGTTTTGGAAGCTCCATTGCCAAGTTGCGTTTAAATGATTTAAAGCAGAGTAATCGTCAAATCTAAACGAATCGGTTTCGCATACCACTATTTGCTGCAATTTGTCCACTGTAATTTGTGCAACTGGCGCTGTTGGTTGGTCGTAAAGTGAGCTTTCCCAAATTCCTTTTCCGTAGGAAGCAATACGTAATTTACCATCACGGTAAAAAGGACGAGCAATGTCGGTATTGAAATAGGTTGGCAAATTA
>CAIWDF010000246.1 GCA_903911435.1 uncultured Bacteroidota bacterium | reverse complement strand
TTTTTAATGATACGGCGACCACCGAGATCTACACAGGCGAAGACACTCTTTCCCTACACGACGCTCTTCCGATCTGTATCGGCCACAGATGCCGAAAGAATGGGTATGATTTTTAAAGTGGTTGAAGACCCAAGCCTACCTGCTGAAGCAATGTCAATAGCTAAAACCTTGGCCGACTTACCGACAAAAGGAATAGGATACACCAAACGTTTGCTCAATCAATCACCCGTAAATTCCTTAGAACGACAATTGGAATATGAAGCAGAAATGCAGGTACACGCTGCTGCTACGTATGATTACAACGAAGGAGTAAATGCTTTTTTAGAAAAAAGAAAACCTTTGTTTAAAGGGGAATAGAGGCCCCACCCATCCTCCCCGAAGGGGAGGGGAGAAGGGCCTAAATAATAGATAATAATTTAACACGTAACAATTCCTCCCCTTCGGGGAGGTTAGGAGGGGCTTATGATACAAATAGGAATTATCGGTTCGGGAGCTATGGGCGCAGGAATAGCTCAGGTAGCTGCTACAGCAGGACATCAGGTCATTGTTTTTGATACTGACCAGAACGCGCTTAAGAGGGCTAAAGTAAATCTTGAATCTACGTTGAAGAAATTAGTGGAGAAACAAAAGCTGACGCAATCGCAAGCTGATAATATTATTTCTTCTACTAGTTATGCCAATGAATTAAGCCAATTCAAAGATTGCGGATTAGTTATCGAAGCCATTGTTGAAATGCTGGAAGTAAAACAAAAATTGTTTTCAGAACTCGAAACAATTGTTTCCGGGCAGTGTGTTTTGGCAACCAATACTTCTTCATTATCTATAGCCTCTATCGGGTCGGCATGTACAAAACCCGAAAGAGTAATTGGTATTCATTTCTTCAATCCTGCTCCTGTTATGCCTTTGGTCGAAATAATTCCTTCTCTTCTGACAGACAAGGATGTAATTTCTGAATCAAAAAAAATTATTGATAGTTGGGGAAAAACAACCGTTCTTACCAAAGATACACCCGGCTTTATTGTCAACCGTGTGGCCCGCTCCTATTATGGGGAGGCTATTCGGATTTATGAAGAAGGCATGGCCGACTTTGCAACCATCGACTGGGCAATGAAAACCTTTGGTGGTTTTAAAATGGGGCCTTTTGAACTCATGGATTTTATTGGCAACGATATTAATTATAAAGTTACTGAAAGTGTATGGACTCAGTTTTTTTATGAGTCAAGATTCAAGCCATCGCTTACTCAAAAGCGATTGTTCGAAGCAAAACTCTTCGGAAGGAAATCGGGTAGGGGGTATTATCATTATTCCGAAGGTGCAACAATTCCTGAACCAAATACGAATAAGGATTTGGGTGAATATATTTTTAATCGTGTTATTGCTATGCTCATCAATGAAGCGGTTGATTCGTTTTATTTGAAGTTAGCAAGCCGAGATGATTTGGATTTGGCGATGGTTAAAGGGGTGAATTATCCGAAAGGATTGTTAAAATGGGCGGATGAAGTAGGTTTGCAAAATGTGTATAATACCTTGGATGTGCTTTATGAATTGTACAACGAAGAGCGCTATCGCCCGTGCATACTGATGAAACTGATGATTAAGGATAATAAGAAGTTTTATTAATATAGTTGATGGTTGTTAGTTGATGGTTGTTGGGAACAGGACACACAAACATCAGCGAGTAACTATTGCCTTTAAATTAAAAACAAATAGAATGAATACAGCCAACAAAATAGTAGCTAAGATGATTGCCGAAGACAATTTCAGTCGCTGGCTTGGGATTGAGCCGATACTAATTGAAGATGGACATTGTATTTTGAAAATGAAAATACGCGAAGAGATGGTGAACGGGCTTGGTTCGGCACATGGAGGAATTGCGTTTTCGTTTGCTGACAGTGCGCTTGCTTTTGCTTCTAATTCATACGGGCGGCTGAGTGTTGCGCTGGAATGTTCTATTACGTTTGCCATTCCTCTAATGACAGGAGATGAGATTACCTGCGAAGCCACAGAGTTGAGTTTGACAAATAAAACAGGAACTTATCATATTGAAATTTCGAATCAGAAGAAACAAAAAGTAGCCTTTTTTAAAGGCACAGTTTATAGGACATCGAAAATTTGGGAGAGTTAGGATTTCAAATTGCAGATTGTCAAAAAAAGCAATAGAACAATAGAACATTTGAACAATAGAAAAGGGGAAGAATAAGGAACTGAGGATTTACCTATATTTGCCGAACTAAAAAAAAGAGAATGAAACAAGCATATATTATAGATGGGGTGAGGACTCCGATTGGAAATTTAGGAGGAACGCTGTCGACTTTGCGTACGGACGATTTGGCGGCAATGGTGATAAGGGAATTGGTGAAGCGAAATGCCAAGATTGATGTGTCGGCAATAGGCGATGTGATATTGGGCTGTGCGAATCAGGCGGGTGAAGATAACCGCAATGTGGCTCGTATGGCTTTGTTGCTGGCTGGTTTGCCTTATACTGTTCCGGGAGAAACGGTGAATAGATTATGTGCTTCGGGTTTGTCGGCTTGTATGAGTGCTGCTCGTGTGATAATGACGGGTGACAGCGACTTGATGATAGGAGGAGGAGTGGAAAACATGACTCGTGGTCCGTGGGTGATTTCGAAAACGGCTACTGCTTTTGGCAGAGATGCTCAGATGTTTGATTCTTCGTTTGGCTGGAGATTTATCAACCCGAAAATGAAAGAGCTTTACGGCATTGAAGGAATGGGCGAAACTGCCGAAAACCTTGCTGAAAGAGATAAGATAAACAAGGAAGATCAGGATAAATTTGCTGTATGGAGTCAGCAGAAAGCTGGGGCCGCTCAGGCAAAAGGAAGATTTGCAAAAGAAATAATGACGGTGGAGATACCTCAGAAAAAAGGAGAACCCAAGCTTTTTGATAAAGATGAATTTATGCGCCCCGACACTACTATGGAAGGTTTGGCAAAGCTAAAAGGTGCGTTTAAGAAAGAAGGAGGTTCGGTTACTGCGGGTAATGCTTCGGGACTGAATGATGGGGCTGCTGCGATTTTGCTGGCTTCGGAAGAAGGAATAAAGAAATACAATCTTACTCCAAAAGCGAGAATTGTTTCGAGCGGAGTGATTGGTGTGGAGCCACGCATTATGGGTATTGGGCCTGTGGAGGCGAGTAACCTTGCTTTGAAAAGAGCAGGTTTAACTATGAAAGATATGGACATTATAGAACTGAACGAGGCGTTTGCGGCACAGTCGCTGGCTTGTACTCGTGCATGGGGATTGGCAGATAATGATTCGAGAATAAATCCAAATGGAGGTGCTATTGCTCTTGGTCATCCTTTGGGCATGAGTGGTGCACGGATTTTAAATTCGGCAGCTATTGAATTGCACGAACAAAATAAACGTTATGCTTTGGTTACTTTGTGTATTGGAGTGGGGCAAGGGTTTGCGGTTATTATAGAAAATTGCTAAATAATAAAATGAACAAACCAAAACCTATTTTCGAAAAACGCATCTTTTGGGATGTAGATTTTGATAATTTGGATTATGACAAACATCCAAATTGGGTGATTGAACGTGTGTTCGACAGGGGAGATGTGGAAGATATAAGGCAATGCCGAAGGTATTATGGTGATGAGAAAGTAAGGGAGGCGTTGACAAGTGCTAAATTTTTAAATAAATCTACTGTTTATTTAGCTTGTGCAATTTTAGAGAATAACTTAACGGATTATAGATGTTATATCACAGCACAGTCGAACCCGCAACACTGGTTATATTAAAAAAACTAATTGCAATTCCTGAACTTAGTTCGTTTTATTTAGTAGGCGGAACTAATTTATCATTGCGGTATGGGCATAGAATATCTGTTGATCTTGATTTGTTCTCGACTAAAGACTTTGACACTGATTCATTGATAAAGATTCTGGAAGCAAATTTTACAGGGTTAAGTTATAAAAGCAATACTAATCCGGTAGGTTTATTTTGTTTCATTGATAATGTAAAGGTTGATTTTGTGAGACACCATAATTTTAAGATGATTGATGAAGAAATAAACTTGGAAGAAATAAGAATGTTTGGCGATAAAGATATTATTGCCATGAAAATTACTGCCATTTTGAGAAGGGCGCAGAAAAAAGATTTTTTCGATGTTGCAGAACTCTTAAAAAAGTATTCATTAAAACAAATGATGGCGTTTTATCAAACAAAATATCCTTCGCAAATGCTGGCAATTTCTATTCCTCATGCCATAACTTATTTTGAGGATGCTGAACAAAGCGAAAATCCGGTGAGTTTAAATGGGGAAACATGGGAAAGTGTGAAGAACAGTATAAAAAAAGCAGTAAGAGATTATTTGGCATAAATCCTAAATCTAAAAATCTTAAATCCAAAATAAAAGAATGATATACGAATTCAACGGATACAAACCGGTTATTCACGAAAGTGCTTTTGTTCATCCGCAAGCTGCGGTAACGGGGAATGTGATTATCGGCAAAGATGTTTACATTGGCCCGGGAGCAGCTATTAGAGGAGATTGGGGGCAAATCATTATTGAAGACGGATGCAATGTTCAGGAAAATTGTACCATTCACATGTTTCCCGGAACAAAGGTATTATTGAAAGAAGCGGCACACGTTGGACATGGTGCCATTATTCACGGAGGAACGATTGGTAAAAATGCTCTGATTGGAATGAATGCAATTATTATGGATAATGCTGTGATTGGCGATAACTGCATTATCGGTGCGTTGTGCTTGGTGCCTGCCAATATGGTGATACCCGAACGAAAAATGGCAGTTGGCAATCCGGCTAATATTATAAAAGATGTAACTGATGCTATGATTGAATGGAAAACAGCAGGCACAAAACTTTATCAGCAATTGCCTGCCGATTGCCACGCAACATTAAAGCAATGCGAGCCATTGAGAGAGGTTGAAGTTAACAGACCCAAACAGCAAGATATTTATAAGACATGGAAATCCTCAAATCCTAAATCAAATAATCCTAAATCCTAAATTCCAAATGAACTTAATTTTACATTTTATACTAGTCAATTCTGAATTTAACAAAGGCTTAGCCGATGATTTATACGAAGGACAGGAAACTGAAGACAATATAAAACACCTTTGGGAAGACGAAATGAAGGTTTCGGAGCCGGTGAAGGAATTTAAAATTAAGAACAATGCCATTTATACTCTTGCCGGTTACTATCCCGACAATTCAAACTTTAGCTTTGAAATTTGGGATATGACCTTGGTCGATTGCCTCACCGAAGATGGAAAGGAAATGAAATTTGCGGTTTCTAAAAAGCTCATTAAAAAAACAGAAAAAGTGGTAGACGAACCAACAGGTGACACGCATTTGTATTTTTATCTCCATGATAAATTTCCGCTTGAAAATCCAATGGATGGGGTGTATATTCTAAAATCTGATTTCCCTAAAGAGTTAAAAATAAAGAAGGAAAGTTAGTATTAAATCCGTTAAGTAGGTGGTGATATTTCAGCTAATTCTAATAGGTAATTAGTTGTTACACGGTATAATTCTAACAAATTGATATCAAAAACGGTATTTTCAACACAGAATCAGTAGGTAATTGAAAAAATATTTTCAACCGCTTGTTGTTTATATTAATTACTTTATTACCTTTGCCGTCCCTAAAAAAATGGGGGAGTGTATTATTTCAACAAAAAAAGAATAAAAATTAAACTTTAAGAAATGCCTACAATATCACAATTAGTGCGTAAAGGAAGACTAAAAGCAGCTAACAAAAGTAAGTCAGCAGCATTGGATTCTTGTCCTCAAAAACGTGGAGTTTGCACACGTGTTTACACCACAACTCCTAAAAAACCAAACTCAGCAATGCGTAAAGTAGCGCGTGTTCGTTTGACAAATAAAAAAGAAGTTAACGCTTATATCCCAGGAGAAGGACATAACTTACAAGAACACAGTATTGTTTTGATACGTGGAGGAAGGGTTAAAGATTTACCAGGAGTTCGTTACCACATTGTGCGTGGTGCATTAGATACTTCAGGTGTTGATGGAAGAAATCAAAGAAGAAGTAAATACGGAACTAAAAAACCAAAAGCAGGGGCAAAAGCAGCACCAGCAAAGAAAAAATAATTATTGATAAATAATTCGTAATTCGAAACTATTTGTAATTCGTAGTAAAAAATGAGAAAAAGCAGAGCAAAAAAAAGAATCCTTTTACCTGATCCAAAGTTCAACGATGTATTAGTTACACGTTTTGTAAACAATTTGATGTATGATGGTAAGAAAAACAAATCGTATGAGGTGTTTTATGAAGCATTAGAAATTGTTGAAAAAAGAACTCCAGATACAAATGGGTTAGAAGTTTTCAAAAAAGCATTGGGTAATATTACTCCTTTGGTTGAAGTACGTAGCCGAAGAGTAGGAGGTGCTACTTTCCAAATTCCATCTGAAATTCGTCCTGAGAGAAGAACTTCAATGGGTATTAAATGGATGATTCTATATGCACGTAAACGTAATGAAAAATCGATGGCTCAGAAATTAGCTGGAGAAATTATTGCAGGTGCAAAAGAAGAAGGAGCAGCTTTCAAAAAGAAGGAAGATGTTCACAAAATGGCGGATGCTAACAAAGCATTCTCTCATTTTAGATTCTAAAACAAAGTCTAAATTCCAATCACTAAATTCTAAACTAGGATTTAGAATTTGGAGGATATGGTTTTGGTGTTAATTTAATTATAGAAGGAAAAGAAAAAGAGTTTAGGATTAATAAAAGAAATGGCTGATTTAAGATATACAAGAAACATTGGAATTGCTGCTCACATTGATGCTGGTAAAACAACCTGCACCGAGCGTATTCTTTATTATACAGGAGTAAACCACAAAATAGGTGAGGTGCATGATGGTGCAGCTACCATGGATTGGATGGTACAAGAGCAAGAGCGTGGTATTACTATTACTTCAGCTGCAACTACTTGTTTTTGGAAATACAGAGGCGAACAATACAAAGTAAACATTATTGATACTCCAGGTCACGTTGACTTTACTGTTGAGGTGAATCGTTCGTTGCGTGTATTGGATGGTTTGGTTTTCTTGTTTTCGGCTGTTGATGGTGTTGAGCCTCAATCAGAGACTAACTGGAGACTTGCTAATAACTATAACGTTACTCGTTTAGGGTTTGTTAATAAAATGGATCGTTCGGGTGCTGACTTTTTATCTGTTGTAAAACAAGTGAAAGAAGTATTGGGAGGAAATCCTTTACCATTACAATTACCTTTAGGGTCGGAAGAAAATTTTATCGGTGTTGTTGATTTGATTAACAACAGAGGTATTGTTTGGAACGAAGAAGATAAAGGAATGACTTTTAAAGAAGTTCCTATTCCTGAAGATATGTTGGATGAAGTGGCAGAGTGGAGAGGGAAGTTATTGGAAGCGATTGCTGAATTCGATGATAAATTGATGGAGAAGTTCTTTGAAGATCCAAATTCAATTACAGAAAGAGAAGTATTAAATGCTTTGCGTCAAGCATGTGTTGCTAATAAAGTGGTACCAATGCTTTGCGGTTCAGCATTCAAGAATAAAGGTGTTCAAACTATGTTGGACTTGGTGATGGAATTAATGCCTAGTCCGATGGACAAAGAGCACATCACAGGTATCAACCCTGATACTGAAGAAGAGGTAACTCGTAGACCAGATGTGAAAGAACCTTTCACTGCATTGGCATTTAAAATCGCCACTGACCCTTTCGTTGGTCGTTTGTGTTTCTTCCGTGTGTATTCAGGTCGTTTGGATGCAGGTTCTTATGTATTAAATACTCGTAGCGGTAATAAAGAACGTATTTCACGTATCTTCCAAATGCACGCTAACAAGCAAAATGCTATCGATTTTATCGAAGCTGGTGATATTGGAGCTGCTGTTGGATTTAAAGATATTAAAACAGGAGATACATTATGTGATGAAAAAAATCCGATTGTATTGGAGGCAATGAATTTCCCTGAGCCTGTTATTGGAGTTGCGATTGAGCCTAAAACTCAAGCTGACTTGGATAGATTAGGTGTTTCATTAAATAAGTTGGCTGAAGAAGATCCTACATTCCGTGTAAAAACAGATGAGGATAGCGGACAGACTATTGTAAGTGGAATGGGTGAGCTTCACTTGGAAATTATCGTTGACCGTTTAAGAAGAGAATTTAAAGTTGAAGTTAATCAAGGTCCACCACAGGTGGCATATAAGGAAACTATTACTGGACAAGTATCACATCGTGAAGTTTATAAAAAACAAACTGGTGGTCGTGGTAAATTTGCTGATATTCAAGTTGTGATTTCTCCAATTGATGCTGACTTTGATGTAACTACTAAAGCTGGAGGATTGCAGTTTGTAAATGAAATTTCAGGTGGTAATATTCCGCGTGAATTTATTCCTGCTGTTGAAAAAGGATTCAGAGCTGCAATGGTAAATGGAGTATTGGCAGGTTACCCTGTAGATACTTTAAAAGTAAGATTGTTGGATGGTTCTTATCACAATGTCGATTCGGATGCTCTATCTTTTGAGATTTGTGCTCGTACTGCGTTCCGTGAGGCATTGCCAAAAGCAAAACCAATTTTGTTGGAACCAATTATGAAAATAGAAGTTCTTACTCCAGAGCAAAATATGGGCGATGTGGTAGGCGACTTAAATAAAAGAAGAGGCCAGATAGAAGGGATGGATCAGAGAGCAGGGTCGCAGGTAATTAAAGCTAAAGTTCCATTGTCGGAAATGTTTGGGTATGTTACTACTTTACGTACTATTACTTCGGGTCGTGCTACTTCTACAATGGAATTTTCACATTATGCGGAAGCTCCAAAAAACACTTCGGAAGAAGTAATTGCTAAAGTAAAAGGTGCAAAATCAGAAAAAGTTTAAATAGTATTAAGTACAGAGTATTAAGATAAGAAATAGTAATTTAATCAAAATAAAATAGCGTTCTTTAAAAGAAAAATTATGAGTCAAAAAATTAGAATTAAATTAAAATCGTACGACTTTAACTTGGTAGACAAGTCGGCTGAGAAAATCGTAAAAACAGTAAAAATGACAGGTGCTGTTGTAAGTGGACCAATTCCATTGCCAACTCACAAAAGAATCTATACTGTATTGCGTTCGCCACACGTAAACAAGAAAGCTCGTGAGCAATTTCAACTTTGCTCTTACAAACGATTGTTGGACATTTACAACTCAACATCGAAAACAGTGGATGCTCTAATGAAATTGGAGTTGCCAAGTGGTGTGGAAGTTGAAATTAAAGCATCGTAAGAGAAATTCTAAGCTCTAAATTCTAAAATAGATTAATCAATAAATAAATAAGTAATAATGTCTGGAATAATAGGTAAAAAAGTAGGAATGACTAGTATCTTCGGTGCCAATGGTAAATATATACCATGCACAATAATCGAAGCTGGTCCTTGCGTAGTAACGCAAGTAAAAACCTTGGAGAAAGACGGATATGCTTCAGTACAATTGGCTTTTGATGAGAAGAAAGAAAAACATACTTCTTCGGCAATGAAAGGTCACTTTGCGAAAGCGTCAACTACTCCTAAACGTAAAATTGTTGAATTCAAATATTTTGAAACTGAGCAAACCCTTGGTGGTGTTGTGGATGTGAATCTATTTGTAGAAGGCGATTTTGTGGATGTAGCAGGAACATCAAAAGGTAAAGGTTTTCAAGGTGTTGTAAAACGTCACGGTTTTGCGGGTGTAGGTGGTACTACTCACGGTCAACATGACAGGTTACGTGCTCCAGGTTCTTTGGGAGCATCATCATGGCCTTCGCGCGTATTCAAAGGAATGAGAATGGCGGGAAGAACAGGTGGCGACCGAGTGAAGATTCAAAACTTAGAAGTGGTGAAGGTATTGGCCGAAAAAAATCTTTTGATTGTGAAAGGTTCGATAGCAGGTGCCAAAGGTAGTTACGTAACAATAGAAAAATAAAAAGTATCAAGTATTAAGTAGAGAGTATTATGACTTTCTAATGAGATTTGACACAATTAAAATTAAAAGAAAATGGAAGTATCAGTAACAAATATAAGCGGTAAAGCTACTGCTAAGAAAGTAAGCTTAAGCGATGCAATTTTTGGTATCGAGCCGAATGACCATGCTATTTATTTGGATGTTAAACAACATTTAGCAAATAAACGTCAAGGTACTCATAAATCGAAAGAAAGAAATGAGATATCGGGTTCGACTAAAAAATTGGGTAAACAAAAAGGTGGAGGAGGTGCTCGTTCTGGTAGCATTAAATCAGGAACCAAAGTAGGTGGTGGTCGTATTTTTGGACCTCGCCCGAAAGATTATTCTTTCAAATTGAACAAAAAATTAAAGCGCTTGGCGCGTATGTCGGCTTTGGCATATAAAGCCAAAGAAAGCAATATTACTGTGTTGGAAGATTTTAACTTTGATGCTCCGAAAACAAAGAAATATATTGATTTGATGAATAACCTTAAGTTGGCTGATAAAAAAACATTATTGGTGTTGGGCGTGGCTAACAAAAATGTGTTCTTGTCGTCAAGAAACGTTACGAATGCCAAAGTGGTTTGTGCATCTGATTTGAATACATATGATATTTTGAATGCTACTAACCTATTGCTTGTAGAAAGCTCGGTGAAGGAGATTGAAGCCATATTGAATTCGTAATATCTAATTTTCTAAATTCTAAAAACATGAGTATAATTGTAAAACCGATAATAACGGAAAAAATGACAAGTCAGGGCGAAAAATCAAATCGCTTTGGGTTTGTAGTAGATAAAACTGCTAATAAAGTACAAATTAAAAATGCTGTGGAGAAACTCTACGGTGTTTCGGTAGAATCTGTAAACACACAGAACTATCTTGGTAAAATGAAAAGCCGCAACACTACGCAAGGGGTGGTTGTAGGGAGAGTGAACCAAGTGAAAAAAGCGATTGTGACGTTGAAAGAAGGCGAAACAATTGATTTTTACGCTAGCATTTAATTGTTGATTGGCATGATGTGATTTGCCAAATTAAAATTTCTGAAAAGAGGAATAACGAAAGTTGTTCCTCTTTTTTAGTTTTGGGTGGGTTGGTTTGAAGTCGGGATGTTACCGCAAAGGCAGAAAGGGTAATTTTGCAATTGTGCAGTAGGCAATTGTACAAACGCAATAAAAAAGAGGCTGCAACTAGGTCAGGGATTTCTCACTACGTTCGAAACGACAGCCTTCTTTTGGGGTGATGAGACAGAATGAAAGGCGGCAAAGCCGCCTTTCATTCTGTCTCCTTTAATAAATAAAGATTGTCATCCTGAGCGCAGCGAGGAATCTCAGGCTAACAAGGCAGAATCAACTCGTCATCGTAAAAAAATGCCTATTTAAATATTTGTCCACGTTATTTATTTTTATAACTTTGTTGCCTCAAATGATAAACAGGAAATTTATACCCATCCCCAAACCATTGTTGGTAGAGGCTTTTGAAGCCTTTGGAACCCCTGTGCCTGTACACACACACACACACACACACACACACACACACACACACACACACACACACACACACACACACACACACACACACACACAGAGCAGGCGTATAATTTAAGCAATACTTCTTTCATCAACATATTTTTAAGTCCTGCGTTTTTCATCAGCAGGACTTTTTTGTTTCTGCCTATTTTCTTGTTAAAATTATGGACTAAAACAATACATGGAGTATGTAAAACTGCCAGAGTTTTACATCAAAGTATGGCACTTAGATATCAAAGCATGACACTTAGACATCAAAGTACGGCACTTAGTTATCAAAGTACGACACTTAGATATGAAACTATGAAACTAAGACATCAAAGTTTTACACTTAGTTATCAAAGTACGGCACTTAGACATCAAAGTATGTCACTTAGATATAAAAGTGAGCTACTAAGACATGAAAATATGATTGTTTTTCATGAACATTCCCCGCCCAAATCTCTTTATTTATAAGTTTTTTAACAAAAAAATTAAAATTAATAAAAAAAATAAAAAGACAATGGCACGTAAAACAATAAGAGTGGACATACCTGTTGGTTCACCAGACAAGTTAAGCAAACTTGCGAATAATGTAAAAGGTAAAGATGATGAAATGGCTGATGCAAGCCCGTTGAAAGACGAGCCTTCGTTCGACCGAACGGACTATGCCGCCAAACTTTCGGCAGGCGATACCAAACGAAAGGAAAGCGAAAAGCTGCGCGAACAAGCAGAAACTAAAATGGAGCAAGCTCGCACCGCTTATGGCACAGGCAAAGGACAAACAGCCGAAACACCCGGCACAGTGTATAACTACTTAGTGGCAGCTAAAGACCGCCTGCTAAGCTATTACAAAACCAATCCCGAAGCACTTTCGGAATGGGGTTTTGATGTAGTAGTAGGCGAGGCAAAGAGTCCAAAGAAAAAAACAACGTAATGGTTCCTCCCGCTCCCCTCTCCTTCGGGAGAGGGGAAGAAGGGGAAGATAATAAAGGCGAAACCCGAAAAGCCTTATGAGTAGGGGAAATAATTAAATTCAATAAACAAAAATGAAAAAACAATTACTTTTTATGTTTACTGCTTTATGCAGTATTACAGCAATGGCACAAGTGCCAAATTATGTGCCTACAAGTGGACTTGCTGCTTGGTATTCTTTTAGCGGCAATGCCAATGACCTCAGTGGTAATAATAATAATGGAACTGTTATAGCTGCAACATTGACAAATGACAGGTTTGCAAATATTAACTCAGCTTTTAATTTTAATGGCACTTCTGACCACATAAGTTTGAACAATACAATTGGCAATTTCGGACAATCTGATTTTAGTGTTTCTGTTTGGCGGAAAAACACTAATGCTATTAATGATGGTTGCACTATTGGTAAAAGAAATACATATGGATGGGGTAATTTTTGGGAGTTTGATTTTTATTATCAGATAAACCAAACGGATGCTTCCGATTTTTTCGCATACCAAAGTGGCGAACCTGCTGGAAGTTGGACTCATGTTGTGATTGTACGAGCAAGCAACCATATAAAAACATATAGCAACAGCGTGCTAGTACATGACACAGTTACTCCAATAATTCACAACGTAATTAATACAGCAACGACAGAAATTGGAGCGAGACGCGATGGCACAAATTTGTATCAATTTTATAATGGTAGTATTGACGACCTTGGTTTGTGGACAAGGGCTTTAACTCCATGTGAGATAAACCAATTATATCAAAGCGCAGTTATTCCAACTCCAACCGCATCCATCACACCACAAAGTTCAACAACAATTTGTTCAGGAGGTTTTGTAAACCTTGATGCAACTGCAGGAACAGGATATACCTACCAATGGTATAATAATAGTGGGGCTATAGGTGGTGCAACCAATGCTACTTATACTGCAAACCAAACAGGGAATTATACTGTGGTTGTAAATAACAGCGGTTGTACTGCAACAAGTACTCCCGTAACAGTAACCGTAAACACTGCACCAAGCGCAGCTGTAAACGTTTCGGGTGCTACCACATTTTGTTCGGGCAATAGTGTAACACTTACTGCGCAAGGCACAGGTACTTATTTATGGAGCAATGGTGCTACTACCAATGCCATCACAGTAACCCAGACAGGAAATTATTCGGTAACAGTAACCGCCAACGGCTGTTCGGCTACCAGTGGCATTACAGCCATCACCGTAAACCAAACACCCACCGCATCCATCACCCCGGCAGGGGCTACTACATTTTGTGCAGGTGGTTTTGTAACACTTACTGCAAGTGGAGGCGGCACCTATCAATGGAACACAGGCGCATCATCTCCCAGCATCAATGCTACTCAATCCAACACCTATTCGGTAATAGTTACAGCCAATGGCTGTTCGGCTACAGCAAGTCAGGTGGTAACCGCAAATCCTAACCCTACAGTAACATTATCACCCCTCGGAAATTTCACCAATTTAAATGCATCAGCAGTTACCCTAAACGGTAATCCTGCCGGAGGAACTTACACAGGAGCAGGAGTTACAGGCAGCGTGTTTACTCCGTTAACAGCCGGATTGGGCTCTTCCACCATTAACTATAACTATACAAATGGTTTTGGATGCAGCGGGGCGGCAAGTCAAAGCACCATTGTTTATGACACCTTGGGGCAAGTCTGTACCTCGTATGATACCATCACTACCTACATTTCTGTGTCAGACACCTTAATAATTAACGCCCTGCTCACAGGCATAAATCCTCCAAACAATCACAATACAGTGAAAATATATCCAAACCCATCGTCCGACCATTTATACATCGATAACGGAAACTATACTATGATGAATGGATACACCTGCACCATCACCAATGCATTGAGCCAACAAGTGTTTTACTCATTAATAAATCAGCAGCAATTTTATATTGATTTAAGCACCTGGACCGGAAACGGGCTTTATTTTGTTACCATCAGAGATGCCGGTAATACAATA
>CAIWDF010000245.1 GCA_903911435.1 uncultured Bacteroidota bacterium | reverse complement strand
GCTCACCAAGAAAAATGTGTATAATATAATTTATTGTTTAATTTATATTATAACTTTTATGTTTTTATTTTGTTTTAGTTTTAGTTTTACTTTTAGACCACCATTCTACCAGTCTGCACATTGATGACCACTTGCTTCTTGGTAATGATGAAACAATGGAGATCCACAGAAATAGTGGGAGAACAATTCATCGTGCCACTAATAGTAATACCTTTAGAAGATACATTATCACCAGTGGTTCTTAAAGTGGTGTAATAATACTTTTGGTTGCCCTGTTCGAAACCACGTTGAGAGATTAAACCAGAACCCATACCTAAATCAAGATTTCCATTAATAGTATTCTTTAGGGCAAGTTCTTGCTGAAAAGCCTTGTAGTCATAAAGCATATTGGATGGGTAAATAGACTGCCCTGCATATTCCACTTGGTAATTAGTGAACCCAACAGGAGAAGAAGTACAAGGTTCAGTTGTAAATGGACTACTGTAAGGATAAATACCAGCATTACCTGCTTGTGAAAGCATAGGAATAACAAGAACACCTGTAGCATTAATAGTGCTGTTGGCGATCACCTGTCTAAACTGAGAACTACCAGCAACCGAGTTAATCACATAATATTGGAGACTATCATATTCAACTGTCTTGTTAGCATTGTGGGTGAAGTAATCTAACGCAAGATGAGGCTGGAGTTCAACAATAGGATATGTTAGGCGACAGGCTGTGAATGTAGCATGAGGAGGCACATTGAGTGCGGATTGATTACCAACTACTTTACCGATGTACATACCTACTGTAAAGGTATTTTGTCCGTTTAGAGGAGTCCATCCTGTGGGTTTTATAGCAGTTGCCATTTCTGGAATTGAGGTTATCATAAAAGGACACACATTGGAAGAAATATTGACCGCTGATTGAAGACACGACATAGTTGATTGAACAGCAGGAACAGCAACAATAGCAGGAACTGCTGGGACGGCAGGATATCCACCGAAACCAGTAATTAAATCCTTCGCTACCACACCTGCCACAGCAACAACAGGAACAGTTCCATCAACACGTGTAATTGCTAGAGTTCCCAAATTTAAACGAACTCTCAACAAACCATAAAGACCCTTCACTAAAGGCAACTTTTCAAAGAAAGAAGAAATATCAGATAATTTAATTGTAGCGATAAAATAATATACTTGATAATCACTAGCGTGAGTACCAGCAGTAGGACTCACAAAAGTCTTGGTATAAGACCTTCCACTTTGTGCCAATTGTGGTTCACTGATAAGTCCACCTTGTTTAGCAATATTGGAATTCATACTGGTGATTAACTGACGTTGCATTAGTCCATCATTTACTAAATCCAAATGTGGAGATAAATTTTCAGGAGCAGAACAGTTGTAATTATTGACAAGACCGTTTCCTTGACCTGTCCCTAACTGAGAAGCATTGTATCCCCAACTGGTAGCAGTATCTGGGTAATATCCTCTGGATGAAGCACTTGATTTTAATTCATTTGCTGACATTGATGAAATTAATTTAAAACTGGTATACATACATTTGTTAGTTACAATGGGTTCAACGGACTGTCCATCAATTTCTACTGACATACCATTGACAAGCGAGTGATACCCATTCTTTAAACCAAATGCGAAATCGGAGGCATTTAGAGCAATATTTGCTGAATTATGGGACAATACTGCTACAATAGGCAATTCAAGCATCATTTCACTTGCTGGTATTAGTTTCTGGGAATTATACAATTGTCCTAAATCAAATGTCACTTCGTTACTTGCGTATGAACCACTATTTGTATCATTGATAAATGAATAAGTCTTGGATGCAAAAGGCGATTCGTCACCCTGAGAGAATTTAGATTGTTCTAACTGAAAAGTATCTGCCATTTTATTATATAATACAAATATATAATAAATTTTCAAATAAGGAAATAATTATTTTTATTAATCCGCTAAACATTTTAAATTCCTAAACAAACTAACAAATTATATTTTCAAATTAACAAATTTCTTATTTATTTTACTTTCTTTGTCGTGAACCCTTTGCTCTAAATCAGGTTTCATATCTGGTTCTCTGCGTTTAAATAACTGTTGCTTATTATGTGCTGAACCTCCTAAAAAGTGGTCTGATTTTCTTAAAAATCCATTTTTGCGAAGTAATACATGTGATCCCATCATTATATATATTAATCGTTATATAATAATATTATTTTATTTTGGATTGTCTATTTTTTTCCTAAAGGATTGCCTAATTTGCCGATTGAATGACTAACTGAATGCACACATTTGTATCATTCATCCTTATTTTGTTATAATTCTGGTCTACTAATTCAATTGTTATGGATTGGAAATTTCCTGCCTTAATATCTATCATGGATAAAGTCGGATTCTGTATAAATATGTTTGAACCAAATTCAACATTCTGC
>CAIWDF010000244.1 GCA_903911435.1 uncultured Bacteroidota bacterium | reverse complement strand
TTTACGAATTGGACAGGTGGTACAGGTGATTGTAGTAGTTATCCCTCTCCAATTCCATGGGTGATGGGATTTGTTTCCGGACCACAAAATACCCCAGCGAGCAATGGCGCTTCTCAACACACTATGTTAACTGATCCATTAGGATACGACTTGAATGCTGGATTGACAGCAGGTGTTCCAAACCTCCCGTATTTAGCCCCAGGAGGGGGAAATGTTTCCGTCCGTTTAGGGAATTCTGACATAAATTATGGTACCGAATTTCTTCGTTATCCAATAACCGTAACACCAACCAATACTTCCTTTACTTATCAATATGCGGTTGTGCTTGAAAATCCAACATTACATACAAATTTAGAACAACCAAGGTTTGAAATTACGGTATACGATGCCAATGGCACTGCAATTTCAGGGCCTTGTGGTGTATATTCTGTGGAAGGATTAGGAGCATCTGGTGACCCTACCTTTTTTCCTTTTGGTACAGGTCCTGATGGTTATTACAAAAAATGGACAACTGTGAGTATTGATTTATCGCCATACGTTGGAACAACTGTTACTATCGAATTTGTTACGCAAGACTGTACACTTGGAGGGCATTATGGTTACGCTTATATTGATGCTACATGTTCTCAACTGCAAAATCAAGTTTCATTTTGTCAAACCGACACTATTCTGCTTTTGACTGCACCTGGAGGTTTTACGGGTTATCAATGGTATGATAGTACCCTTACTGCTATTCCTGCTTCTCAAGGAGGAACGAATGATTCTCTCTGGATTGTTCATCCTGTGATTGGCTCACATTATACGGTTAATATGTTTTCAGCTGCTGGGTGTGGTAGTTCATTAACTACAACCCTTTCATATTCTCAGATGACTTTATTTCATAATACGCACGATATTACCTGTAATGGTTTGAATAATGGTTGGGTCTATATCAATCAAGCTGGTGCGATTGGCCCATACACTTATACATGGACCAATTCTTTAGGTGTTCCCATTAATCCTGGAGCACATCCCGATAGCTTAGTGAGTGCTCCTGCCGGAACTTATTTCGTCACAGTTCAATCGCAAGGTGGGTGCATGGCAATGGATACCATTCAACTCCTACAGCCACCACCAGTTGATACCAGCAAAGTGGGAGTTCCTATCTGTCTCAATCCGCCTTCAGGTTCTTTTTCATATACACTTTCAGCTCCAAGTGGAAACACAGAATATCAATGGTACGATGCGAGCCATCAATTAATCGCTACAGGTAACAACCAAACGCTCAGCATCACTAATCCAACCTTATCTCAAGAATATACCGTTAGCTATGTGCCAACAGGTGGATGTAAAACTTGGGTAACCGATACTTTTTATACCTATCGCTTGGATCAACCTCTTCAATTTAATGATACAACAAGTTGTTATGGATACAACGATGGTTGGGCTTATGTATTGAAGCCTATCTCTCATCCTGCAGGTCCTCTTGGTGCTTTCAGTTATTCTTGGGTGAATGCGCTTACTAATTCAACTGTTGATAACGATAGTTTGCTGAACAATGCTTTTGCAGGAACTTATTATCTTACTGCTACATCAGCAGGTGGCTGCAAAACAGTTGACACGATCACGGTCAATCAACCACCTAACGCGTTCGACTCGGTGAGTATTGTCACCACATTTTGTCCTGGTGATGCTCCTATTTACTTATTCGTTAATAATCCGGCTTCTAATTCTTATTCATGGTATGGCAATGCCAATGCAACTGGGCCTGTGCTTTCTACTAACGATTCATTGCAAGTTGATTTTCCAATTCCCGGAACGTATTATACCGTTGTCATGCCGAATCCTCTAGGAGGTGCTGCTTGCAACATTATCGCAAGTACTAAACTCGAGTATGCTTTACCGCCACCACCTCCCAATTTCATTACCAACACAAATGTGTTTACTCCAAATGGAGATGGGAAAAACGATTACTTCCTGATGAATCAAAGTTCCTATAAATACATCAAAGAATTCCACCTCGAAGTGTTCAATCGTTGGGGCAAAAAAGTTTACGAAACCAGCGATTTTTCTAGTCAATGGGATGGTAAAATAAATGGCAACAAAGCCGAAGAAGGTGTTTACTTCTGGATGGCCTCTTATTCACAGTCATGTCTCGAAAATGCACCAACATTAACTGCTAATGGGTTTGTACATTTAATCCGATAAAACAAAATTTTAGTTATTCTAAGTCAGCCTCGCAATATTGTTTTATTGCGAGGCTTTTTTTATTGATTTTAATTTTCAAAAATCTTATCGTACTCATTTCAACATTTTTTTAGAACTTTGTACCAACTAATGAAAACGAATTCTGAAAAATCTTTATCCGAAGTACACGCTAGCATCGACATCTCAACCAAGTCGGGGTTTTGGAAAAAATTATTCGCTTTTGTAGGACCGGCCTACTTGGTTAGTGTTGGATACATGGACCCTGGAAACTGGGCTACCGACATTGCCGGAGGTAGCCAATTTGGATACAAATTACTTTGGGTACTTGTGATGAGTAACCTCATGGCGCTCTTGCTTCAAAGCCTTAGCGCTCGTTTAGGCTTGGTTCGTGGCTTAGACCTCGCACAAGCATCTCGCGTTACCTATCATCCATTTGTCAATTTTATAAACTGGATGCTGGCCGAAATAGCCATAGCAGCTTGCGACCTAGCCGAAGTGATTGGTATGGCCATCGGCTTACAGCTCCTGTTTCACATCCCTCTATTAGCGGGTGTTTCCATCACTGTGTTAGATACTTTTATCATTCTCTTTTTACAAAAACATGGAATCCGAAAAATGGAAGCTTTTATCTTGGCCCTAATAGCCATCATGGGTATTGCATTTATTGTCGAATTAATATTTGCCAAACCCGATGCTGGCGAACTCGTGAAAGGATTCATCCCTTCCATACCTAATAAAGATGCCTTATACATCGCTATCGGTATTATTGGTGCCACTGTGATGCCACACAATTTGTACTTACATTCATCCTTGGTTCAAACCCGTAAAATACACCGAACCCAAAGCGGAATAAAGGAAGCCATTCGATTCAATTTTATCGATACCGTGATAGCCCTCAACCTGGCATTGTTTGTAAATGCCGCTATCCTCATACTTGCTGCTGCTGCTTTCTTCACATCAGGGCACAACCAAGTTTCGCAAATTCAAGATGCTCACCATTTGCTTAATGATATTTTGGGTACAAGTTTCGCTCCGGTTTTATTTGCCATTGCATTAATTGCAGCAGGCCAAAGCTCCACGCTCACAGGTACGCTATCGGGTCAGATAGTGATGGAAGGCTACCTCAACTTGCGTATACAACCTTGGCTCAGACGCTTGATTACTCGCCTTGTGGCCATCGTTCCTGCTTTCATCACTATCTTGCTTCTTGGCGAAGGTGCCACAGGACATTTGCTCATTCTCAGTCAAGTCATTCTTAGTTTACAACTTGGCTTTGCCGTAATACCACTCATTCATCTCACTTCCGACAAAAAACAAATGGGCACATTTGTAAACAAGCCTTGGGTACAAATAGCCGCATGGACTGTAGCCACCATCATCGTTTTGCTCAACGCTAAATTAGTAATCGACACCGTAGCCGAGTGGATAGGCAATTCGCAAGACCCTACACTCATCTATATCACCATTGTGCCAATTGTAGTAGCTGCAGGGCTTCTGCTCGTTTACATTACCTTTATGCCAATACTCAAGAAAGTGAAACAAAAAGAAAACGCAGTGCCCGATGGCATTCCTTCGGACCTCAAAATCATTGAAGCCGCTCAATACAAACGCATCGCCATCACAGTCGATTTTAGTAAAAGCGATAGCAAAGCCATCAGCAATGCGTTTGCACAAGGAGGCAAAAACGCACATTACATCTTAATCCACATTGTAGAAACGGCAGGAGCGCGAATGATGAACAACGAAATTGACGATTTAGAAACGGTTTCGGACAAAATAAACCTCGAAAAATATAAGTCCGAACTTATACAAAAAGGATACTCCATCGACATAGCATTAGGGTTCGGAAATCCTAAGAAAAGTATTCCCGAAATTGTAAACTCTACCCATGCCGACCTCCTTGTAATGGGTGCTCACGGCCACAAAGCGCTTAAAGACATCATCTTTGGAACCACCCTCGATGCGGTGCGCCACCAAGTCACCATCCCTGTGCTCATTGTTAAATAACCAACCTTAACCACCTCCCAAACCTTTCTTTTTACTATCTTTGCAACCCCATGCACGCACCCAATACCATAAATATTAAAAACAAAAAGGCTTCTTTCGAATTCGCCTTTATCGACAATTATTCTGCGGGCATACAACTCACTGGCACCGAAATAAAATCCATTCGCGAAGGAAAATGTAATATCAACGATGCCTTCTGCGTGTTTTTCAACAACGAACTTTACATCCGAAACATGCACATAGCACACTATTTTCATGGCACTTACAACAATGTAGAAGAAAAACGCGACCGAAAACTCCTACTCAACAGACAAGAGTTGAACAAACTCCAAAACAAACTGAAAGACCAAGGACTCACCATAGTTCCTCTCGTTTTATACATCAACGACAAAGGTTATTGCAAAATAGACATTGCACTTGCCAAAGGAAAAAAACTATACGACAAACGCGATGACATCAAAAAACGCGACACCGAGCGCGAGATGCAGCGAAAGATGAAATAACAGCATCGGTTTAACCAGTTTAAAATACTGATGCTAAGCAAAAATCCTAAATTCTAAATCTTAAAATCCTAAATTCTATACTGATGCTTCAGAAGCAGGATTTTTTTTACCACGAAGACATTTAATTAGGAAATAGCGAATTGGCAATAGCGAATAGGCTCTATGGTACACTAAGCATTGCCTATTTACTATTCACTTATCGCTATTCACTATTAAGCATTCGCTATTCCCTGTATTAGTCACCGCTGGCGCAGGCGTGTTTCGCCTGTGCCTCTTATTATGTGGCGTCTCGCCACAACACGTTGTTTTTTCCAATCACAAATATACCAATAAAACAGTCCCAAAAAAAAATCCTGCCTTTGTTCAGAAGCAGGATTCTTATTACCACGAAGACATTTAGTTAGGCAAT
>CAIWDF010000243.1 GCA_903911435.1 uncultured Bacteroidota bacterium | reverse complement strand
GTATCAATTTATTTGCCTATCTGTTTTTAAATTTGTTCTATAATTTAATATTAACAATTTAAAAATTAAAAATTAAAACAAAATGGCAGAATTAAATGACGATCAAACAAGAGAAGTGAATAGATGCGATACGCTGATTCAGTTTCTCGACACTACACCAAATCCACCGATTTGGACTCCTTATGTGCCTTTTAAGAAGGAAGTAAACCTTTTGAGAGGCAATGTGGATGCACTCAACCTCTTGGTTCCAAAAAAGGAAGCATCGGGAAAACTAGAAA
Organism: uncultured Bacteroidota bacterium; assembly: GCA_903911435.1. Classification (GTDB taxonomy): domain Bacteria; phylum Bacteroidota; class Bacteroidia; order 2-12-FULL-35-15; family 2-12-FULL-35-15; genus 2-12-FULL-35-15. The sequence goes on along the minus strand of CAIWDF010000243.1, from coordinate 15,205 downwards.
CACTATCGAAAGAAGAACTGAAAAAACTGTTTGCAGAAACAGTAGGAGGCATGTTCAACATAGCTAGTGTGTATGCTAACAATGAAGGCAACACCACGCTTGCCGGACAAGTAACCAAAAGCGCAACGGCAATTGATAGGATGAAAGACACCGAAATTATTGGTTTTGCAAAAAGCCTTAGCACCGATATCTTTACCAATGCATTGCTTGCTGATGTTGTGTTTGAAACGTATGGCATCACCGACCAAATGGTAACTGATGCCATTGACATAGCAACTAAATTCAACAGCAAAATTGGACTAAGTGCTAGCATTACTGTAATCTCCGAGACCGCTAACAGCGACATCAACAAACTAGTGGATGCCATGAGAGTGAACGTTGGTAAGCTTCTCAACCTTTCTCCTTACTTTAAAAATGACAATAGCTCGTTTGTAACTGGTTTGGAAAAAGCCGCAAAGCTCGATCATATTGGCGTTCGTCACACAGGCATTGCGGCAAGTATTACTGTGGATGGACTTCCGGCCGAAGGGGGAGAAGTAATTATTGGCAAAAAGAAAGCGGTGAGCAATAGCCAAGGCAATTGTAAACCCATGTACGTAAGGCCTGGCGATAAATTAATAACCGTTAATTATCCTGGAAAACTTTCGAAATCGATAACCTATCATTTCATCAGAGGGCAAGTTGACAACAAAAAGTTCGACTTCTAAAACCAATGTATGACGGGAAACGATAGCGTAAACGACCATTCCTAAAAACTCCAGCTGCAAGGTCTGGAGTTTTTTTTTGCAATCAAGTTCTCGAGTTTTACTTCCATCCAATTGCCAAAAAAATACGATATTTGGCAACCTTTAAAAAAAAATAAGGCAAGAAATCAATTCAACTCAATACACCAACTATTATGGACAGCTTTTTCGAACTACTAAAATTCATACTTCCGGCAGCCATCGTGTTTCTGACAACGTATTATTTGGTCAAAAATTTTTTGGACCACGAACGAAACAAAAAGACCATCGACCTGAAACTGGCTAACCAAGCCATACTCACGCCTATTCGTCTTCAGGCTTACGAACGAGTGGTGCTGTTTTTAGAACGCATCAACCCAAGTTCTATGGTGATGCGACTCAACAAAACAGGCAATTCGGCTAGCTTTCAGGGCGAGTTACTCAAAACCATACGCTCGGAATTTGAACATAATCTTTCGCAACAAATATACATCAGCACAGCAGCTTGGAACGCTACGGTGCGTGCCAAAGAAGAAACCATCAAGGTTATCAATGTGTCGGCATCAAAAGTTAATGCCGATTCGTCAGCCTTGGAATTGGCGCAAGCCATTGTTTCGGTAACCGCTCAACTCACTGAGATGCCTACCAAACAAGCCATTGATTTAATTAAAAAAGAAATAAGCAAAGAGTTTTAAAAGATACGAGCATGAAAGAACAAGAACGCAAAGAGAAATTTTTAACCGACTCGGACATCGAAATACGCAGGGTGTATTCGAAAATGGAAGTGCCCGATGAACAACCAGGCGAATTCCCTTTCACACGCGGAGTACAGCATACCATGTATAGAAGTAAGTTCTGGACCATGCGTCAATATGCAGGTTTTTCGACAGCCGAAGAGTCGAACAAACGTTATCATTATTTATTGAACAATGGAACCACAGGGCTTTCCGTAGCTTTCGATTTGCCAACACAAATAGGTTACGATAGTTCGCATCCGTTTGCCGATGGCGAAGTAGGTAAGGCAGGTGTAGCCATCGATACGCTTCGTGATATGGAAATTTTGTTTGATGGTATTCAACTCGAGAACATCACCACTTCCATGACCATCAACTCTACAGCCTCCATCCTGCTTGCGATGTACATTGCTTTAGCAAAAAAACAAGGAGCTGATTTGAAAAAAATTTCGGGGACCATACAAAACGATATATTAAAAGAATATGCTGCGCGAGGCACTTATATTTATCCTCCAAAGCCTAGCATGCGCATCATTACTGATATTTTCGAATATTGCAGCAAAGAGGTGCCAAAATGGAACACCATTTCAATTTCGGGATATCACATTCGCGAAGCGGGTTCTACAGCAGTTCAGGAACTTGCTTTCACCTTGGCAAACGGTAAAGCGTATTTGCAAGCCGCTATCGACAAGGGTTTAGATATTAATGTATTTGCCAAACGACTTTCGTTTTTCTTCAATGCTCACAATAATTTATTCGAAGAAGTAGCTAAGTTTCGCGCTGCACGTAGGATGTGGGCAACCATCACCAAAGAGCTTGGTGCCACCGACCCACGGGCACAAATGTTGCGCTTCCATACACAAACAGGAGGTTCTACGCTTACGGCACAGCAGCCACAAAACAATATTCCTCGTGTTACCATTCAAGCCTTGTCGGCAGTGCTTGGCGGCACACAGAGTTTGCACACCAATGGTTTTGATGAAGCCATTGCACTGCCAACTGAAGAAGCGGCTCGCATTGCATTGCGTACGCAGCAAGTGATTGCTTACGAAAGCGGTGCAGCCGATACCGTTGATCCGCTAGCTGGTTCTTATTTTGTGGAGTCGTTGACCAACGAAGTAGAAGCCGCTGCATGGGATTACATCAAAAAAATTGATGCCATGGGAGGTGCTGTTTCGGCCATCGAACAAGGGTATCTTCAAAACGAAATTGCAGCATCGGCATACAAATATCAGAGAGATATTCAGTCGGGAGAAAAGGTTATTGTTGGTGTAAACAAATTTACAGCCGAAGAAAAGCCTCTTCAGGAAGTTTTATCAATTGATGATTCCATTCGTCAATTACAGATAAATAAGATAAATAATGTTAAAGCCGAACGTAATAATAAAGAGGTTGAAATGACACTAAAGTCGCTTGAAGAGAAGGCAAAAGGCACGGATAACTTGATGCCAACTATCCTCGAAGCGGTTGAAAAATATGCCACTTTAGGAGAAATAGCCGATGTTTTAAGAGGTGTTTTCGGAGAATTTAAGGGTTAGTTGAATATTTCGGAATTATAACTATTTCGTTAATTAACGGTGAAATGTTGAAATCTTTCGACTAAAAAAGATGACCAATATCATATTTTTATCTATTTTTGCGTAACCAAATTCATTTTTGGGCGTACAAGTAGTAAAAAAAATATCGAAATGGTTAGTTCAAATTACAAAAAGTGTCGGCAAGAATTCTCAAGTTCTTACCAAAAAAGCTCCTCACAGTGGCCTTTTTTGTACCATGCATTTTTGCTTTTTATCTTGTTTACGTTTTCAGTCAATTCAAATTCTTTAGCTGCAGTCAAAACATTTAGTGTAAATGGAAACTTTAGCGTTGCTGCCAATTGGGGAGGTACATTACCCAATGCAGGTGATGCACTTGTAATTGCAGCAAATTGTACTGTAGATAATAACGCGCTAACTGATAATGTGCTTTATGGAACACTTACCATTAACTCAACTCGAACCTTAAATTGGGCTGCAAGTGGTACCAATCGTTTGAATGTAACCAATGTGAGTGCAGCAGCAGCTACAGGAACTATAAATATGAGTAACGGAGGTAAACTTATAATAAGAGGGACGTGGACGTCAACTAATTTAACATTCACCCCAGGCTTAGGTACAGTTGAGATTCAAAGTTCAATGACCTTGCCTGCAGCTTACACTACTTATTATAATTTAATAATTAATGGTGCAGGCATTACGGTTAATTCTGGTATAGGTACCACTATCAATGATGATTTAACCATTTCCTCAGGAATCTTCACTTCAAATTCATTTACAAATATCGTTTCAGGCAATTGTATTATCTCAGGCACTTATAATAATAGTACTGCAGGAACGAAAACATATAATAATATAACAATCTCGTCTGGAGGCATATTCAACGCAACTAATAGGGCTGTAACAATTAATGGTAACCTACTTAACAGCGGAACTTTGACAATGGGCACAGGTTTAGTAACATTTACAGGCGCAACTTCAAATACTCTTTCAGGCTCATCAACCACTTCTTTTACGGGAGGATTGACTTTAAACAAAGGTACAACTGGAACCATTTCGGACACAGTTAATGTTCTTGATGTTCAATCTCCAATAACTTTAGGAAACACTACTGCCACCGCATTAACATTAACTAGAGGTGCTTTTAAACTATCAGCGGCATGCACCATTGTGCCCTTTGTCCAAACGGCAGGGAGCACTAATAATGTTATTCCTATAGCTGCGAAATTGTGGTGTGCAAATGCTAGTGCTATTATGGATAAAGGCACTGTATCATTTGACTGGGGAATAGCTGGTATCTTGCAAATCGATGCAGGTACTGTAAATGTAGGTATTGCAGTTGATGACAGGATTGCTCCTGATGCGGGTGGAACCGCTATCATTAGAATTAATGGTGGAGCATTAAATGTGGCAGGTAGGATTTCTTTTAATACATATGGTTGGAAATATCAGATGACAGCAGGGACACTTACTGTTGGAATTGTTGGTAACTCTAGTCCTGCAGATAAAGACCCATTCAATATGGATAATGCCATTTGTTCTTTTTCGATGATAGGAGGGCGTATTATTATTGAAAGAGCAGGAGGCTCTGGAGCTACATCTAACTTGGGATATCATAACGTTGGAACTTCGGGAGCAGGATTTCTTGGAGGAACTTTACAAATAGGAGATGCGAGTACACCTTTAGCTGCAGGTACAATGCATATTGAAAGCAACCGACCAATTTATAATTTGGAAATTGTAAATTCAAATACCACCGCTCAGTTTTGGACATACAATACTACGATAACTAATAATGTAACTATTACAGCTGGAGTTTTGGATCAAGGTACAGATGCAAGAGATATCACTGTTGGTGGAGCTTGGGCGAACAATAGCAGTGCAACTGCTTTTGTAACAGGCACAAGAAAAGTGACGTTTAATGGCACAGCCGCACAAACGATTGGAGGAGGCTTCTCAACAACTTTTTATGATGCAGAGATTAATAACACCACTTCGCCTCAAACTTCTGCGACTATCACGCTTAGTAAACCTACCTACATTTCTCATGCATTGACCATGACGAATGGATATGTAAACACAGATGCTACTAATGTTTTGTGGATGCTCAATAACTCTACTGCTACTATAGGAAGTGCAAATAGTTTTGTGAATGGGCCAATGAATTATAATATGGCCATTGCTGCTACTGCAAGAACTCTAACCTTCCCGATAGGTAAAACACTTGATTGGCGACCAGCTGTGCTTACTGCAAAAAATACAGATGCAACTCCAATAACTTTTAATGCTGAAGTATTCGATGCTTCTGCTGTCGCTTTGGGATGGACCAAGCCCATTACAGTCGACACTGTTTCGGAAGTCCATTATTGGGATATTAAACGCTATAGTACTTATCCAACCACCGAATCGAATACAACGGTTAGTGGTAACCAAACCATACAATTGTATTTCGGTACGAATGATTATGTGAAAGATGGGCCCAACTTAACAATATGTAAAAACACGTCTGCTTCACCAGTCACTTGGTTCGATATTGGAGGTTCGGGTGCACCAGCATATGCAGCAGGTGCAAATTTAACAGGAAGTGTAAGTTCTACTTCAGCACCTACAGCATTCACTTCATTTAGTCGTTTCACACTTGCAAGTAAAATTTTAGGTTGGAACCCATTACCTATCGAATTAATAAATTTCGCAGCCACGCCTTGTAATAATAATGTTTGTTTGAATTGGGCAACTGCCACAGAAACCAACAATGATTATTTTACCATTGAGAAAACGAAAGACGGTGTAAATTATGAATTCGTTGCTAAAGTAAAAGGTGCAGGTAACTCAACCTCTACAAGGGAGTACAATACCATTGATAAACTGCCTTACGATGGTGTTTCTTATTATAGATTAAAACAAACCGACTATAATGGTAATTTTACTTATTCTACTTTGAGGATGGTTGAATTAACTAATGACTTGGCTGCCTTCTCATTGAATGTTTATCCAAACCCAAGCACTGGCGAGAACATTAGCTTTGCAATAAATGCTGATAAAGGGAAAGAGGTACTTGTTGTGGTTTTTGATGTAACGGGTAGAGAGGCTTATTCGAAGGTGGTGATTACCGAACGCAGTGGTGAAAATATTTTCGCACTCGATCCATCTGGAGCATTAGCAAAAGGACTTTATTTAATTACCGCAACTTCTGACGATACAGTACTTAGCAAGAAATTAATAGTGAAATAGCTATTTTTTTTGTACCAAAACAAAAATCTCTTCATTATCACGCTTCATGTAGTATTTCTCACGGGCAAATTTTTCAAGTGTTTTCGGATTGGTAGTTAATTCCTTTAAGTCCGAAGCGATTGACTTTATTTCGTTCGCATAATAATTCCGCTCTTCTTCCAAGCGTTTCACCTCTTTTCTAAAATCTAATTGGGTTCCCACATCATTTTTATCAAAAAAGCCTATCCATACACCCAAAAGGATTGAGGTGATAAGGTATTTGTTGGTAATGATGCGTAGAATTATTTTCACAAGTGTATATTTAGCAGCACAAATGTATTTCGTTTTTTAATAATATTTCGTTTTTTGAAAATTGTTTATCAACTTACAAATTAACAAGTGAAATGTATTTTACTTAACGTCTGGATATAACTAAACCCTATAACTCTATTTTTTCGAAATCGCTCAATTTTCTAAGGTCTTGAAGTGTTTGACCTTTTGCATTGGTACTAAATACCGAAATGAATTTAGCTCCATAAATCAGCTCTTCATGCGTGAAGGAATGGCGAGTGCTTACATTTTGAGAAAAAGTATCATCAAAGCCATTGAGTGAAATTAAGAATTCTACATCGGCTTCATCATAGTCTTTTGCGGTCATGTTCCAAAGGGGGCTGTCTTCGGTGATGATGTGGTTTATTGTCCACGACATAGGGAAGAATACAATGTTTTTAAGTTCTAAATCGATTGGTCTGAAGCGTCTGATGCGAACTCCGTTTTCAATTTCATATCTTGCAACAGTTACTCTGCAAGTCATATCTGTCAATTGGCTATTTCGGATTTTGTTTGCCAATCGAAATTGAAATGCCGTACCATTTTTGAAAGGAGCAATGATTGCATATTTGCTGAAAATAATATTAGCTTCCGGTCTCGAAAATCGTCCATAGAGCAAGCCTGTTGCCAACGCAAATCCTAATAGTCCTACTAAAGATTCGATAGCTGCTATGCTACTTGAAATATTGTTTCCTGGACTTATGCGGCCGAAACCCACCGTGCTTAATGTTTGAGTGCTAAAGAAAAAAGCCTCAAGGAATTTGTCTTTTTCGGAAGCAGCTTCCCACCCTTTTAACCCATCCATACCCGAGAAATAGTAACAGGATGCAAAAATAAAATTGATAACGATGAAATAGATAAATACTAGAAAGTTAAATTTTCTCCAAGGCATTGTGATTAAAGCATGATAAACACTAGTGGAGCCAAAACCGGACTCTTCAATGCGCTCGATGTTGAAGGAGCCGTCTTTGTTAATCAATCTCGTTTTTTGGGACGAGGTTTTAGTGCCGAAACCTAATTCGCTTTCTTCTTCTTTCTTTTTCATTTCAATTATTAGAATACAAATGTATGAACAAATAATGCTAAATGAATGATTAGATTTTGATTTGTGCAAAGAAATAAAAACTAAACGGTAAATCTGAAGTGATAATTAATAATTTTGCCAACGCGTCAAGTTCTTGCAAGTTCAATTAATATACATTTTAATAATTTTTAATGGAGTACATTGGTAATAGAATTAGTATCAAACGAAGCGACAATGAAGTGAGTATTGTTATTCTTTCGTTTCGAGAGAAGATAAAAAATATTATGCTGTCTATTTATCTTGTTTTGTGGTCGCTAAGTGGAATTATTGTGTTCTCGCAGCTCTTGGTGATTCCTGATAAGAACACAAAGCTTGCACTTTTCGTTTGGCTTTGTTTCTGGGCGTATTTTGAATTCAAAATTTCTAAAGCGTATATGTGGAGGAAGTTTGGTGTAGAAAAAATAAAATTGAGAGAAAATAAGTTTATGTACAAACGTGATCGGGCAGGAAAAGGCAAAGTCTTGACTTACGAATTCGATTTTATTAAATCAATCAGATACATTGAGCCAAAAGAAAATTCTTTCTTTGAGAACATCAATAATTCATATTGGGTAATTGCTGGCGAACGACTAGCATTCGATTATTACGGAAAGGAAATAAAGTTTGGTATTCAACTGGAAGAAAAGGATGCAACGGCCTTGTTGAAAATACTGAACAAAGAAATTAGATAATTGAAGTTTAATTCATAATTATTTTAAAATGAATGTACACCTTATAGCTATTGGCGGAAGCGCCATGCACAACCTTGCTATAGCCATGCATAAAAAAGGTTTTGTCGTATCGGGCAGCGATGATGAAATTTTGGAACCATCGAAAAGTCGATTGGCGAAATCTAATATACTGCCAGATTCTATCGGTTGGAATGCAAATCGATTACATAAAGGAATCGATGCCGTAATATTGGGAATGCACGCGCGGGCAGATAATCCTGAGCTGCTAAAAGCTCAAGAGTTGGGTTTGAAAATATATTCTTATCCGGAGTATATTTTTGAACAAACAAAAGATAAAATCAGAGTAGTCGTTGGAGGTAGTCATGGAAAAACAACCATCACAGCTATGATTTTACATGTTCTTCATTATCATAACATCGATTGTGACTATCTTGTAGGAGCACAACTAGAAGGCTTCGATACGATGGTGAGAATTACAAAAGAAGCTAAAATTGCAGTGATTGAAGGAGATGAATACCTTTCGTCACCTATCGATAGACGTCCGAAATTTCATTTGTATAACCCTAATATAGCTATATTGAGTGGTATTGCATGGGATCATATCAATGTTTTTCCAACTTTCGAAAACTATGTGGAGCAATTCAAAATATTTATTGATTTGATTGAAAAAAATGGAAGTCTTATTTATTGTGAAAAGGATAATGAAGTAAAAAAGGTATGTGAAACTACGCGTGAGGATATTAGAAGATTTCCATATTCAATTCCCGAACACCGAATTGAAAATGGAATTAGCTATTTGACATCTACTTCAAATGACCTAAAGGATGAACATGTAGAAGTACCACTGTTAATTTTTGGTGAACACAATTTGATGAATCTAAATGGAGCACGTTTGGTGTGTAATCAACTTGGAATAGGTGATAAGGACTTTTATTTGGCAATTCAAAGTTTTAAGGGTGCTTCGAAACGCTTGGAATTGGTGAAGAAGAGCAATGTGAGTGCAATGTATAAAGACTTTGCCCATTCGCCTTCTAAATTAAAAGCAACCACACAAGCTGTGAAAAAACAATTCGAAAAACGGAAATTGATTGCATGTATGGAACTACATACTTTCAGTAGTCTTAATGAAGATTTTCTGAAGCAATATCAAGGTTCCATGTCACTGGCTGATGAAGCGATTGTTTATTTTAATCCACATACGATTGAACATAAACAATTAAAAGCAATCTCGGAAGATCTGGTAAAAAAGGCTTTTGGTGGTAATAACTTAAAAGTATATACTAATTCAAAATTGTTGCTTGATGACTTATTGAAAATGAATTATGACAATCAAAATTTACTGATGATGAGTTCAGGAAATTTTGATGGTTTCGATTTTAAAGAATTAGCAGAAAAAATAATTCACTAAACTAGTTTTCGCTACAAGGAACAATAGGATTTTTTTTTCGGAAGATAGCCGCAGATAACAAGGATAATATAATTCCCATAATTACTGTAGACATCATCATTCGGAAAGGGCCGAAATAACTCTTAAGGACTTCAATGTTTTTATCAATATCTTCAGGCTTCACTTTTCCTTCTTCCATTGTTCTTCTTGCCTCATTGAGGAAATAATCGATAGCATCAACAGCAATGAACTTGTAATAAACAAAATTGAAAACCGCTAAAAAGAACCCTAAAATGAGGGTGTATAGAAATCCGATTTTCATTGCATTTTTAAATTCTATAAACCCTCCTGCGGTTTTACGTTCGTAATATACCGCACCACAAATTCCTAAACAGAGTAAAATCAGTGTTACAAAATATCGATATTGGTCAACTGCAATGGTGTAATACCCTAATGCTTTGGCAATGCCAAACCAAGCTATACAATTCACTAAACCAGCAATGATGCCAAGTTTTACATTTAAAGGAAGTTTCATAGATTAAATAGAATACCTTAGAATTAACCGTTCATTGATATTAAGAACTCTTCATTGGTCTGTGTGTTCTTCATTCTATCTCTCATGAATTCCATTGCTTCAACTGGATTCATATCGGATAAATGTTTACGAAGAATCCATACTCTTTGTTGAGTTTCTTTATCCACCAGTAAATCATCTCTACGGGTGCTAGAAGCAACGATGTCGATAGCAGGATATACACGTTTGTTAGCCAATTTACGGTCGAGTTGAATTTCGGAATTTCCTGTACCTTTAAATTCTTCGAAAATCACTTCATCCATTTTTGAACCAGTCTCAGTAAGTGCTGTCGCGATGATGGTAAGCGAACCTCCATTTTCTATTTTTCTAGCAGCACCAAAAAAACGTTTTGGTTTATGTAGTGCATTAGCATCAACACCTCCGCTCAGTACTTTACCTGATGCAGGTTGAACTGTATTGTAAGCGCGAGCTAAACGTGTAATAGAGTCGAGTAGGATACAAACGTCATGGCCGCATTCAACCATACGTTTAGCCTTTTCTAAAACGATGTTGGCAATTTTCACGTGTCTGTCAGCAGGTTCGTCAAAAGTAGATGCAATAACTTCTGCTTTAACACTTCGAGCCATATCTGTTACCTCTTCTGGGCGTTCATCTATCAATAGAATAATTAAATAAGTTTCAGGATGGTTGGCCGCTATCGCATTTGCAATGTCTTTCAATAACACTGTTTTGCCAGTTTTCGGTTGAGCTACAATCAATGCGCGTTGTCCTTTTCCTATTGGGGTGATTAAATCGAATACCCGTGAAGAAAGGTTCTGTTGCGGGTGTCCAGTTAATTTAAATTTTTCGTAAGGGAATAGTGGAGTTAAATAATCGAAAGGAACTCTGTCTCTAACGAATGCAGGTTCACGGCCATTTATTTTTTCAACTTTTATCAAAGGAAAATATTTTTCACCTTCTTTTGGTGGGCGAATTGTTCCTCTTACTAAGTCACCGGTTTTTAATCCGAATAATTTTATTTGTGATTGAGATACGTAAATATCATCAGGCGAGTTTAGGTAATTATAATCAGCAGAACGTAGAAAGCCATACCCATCTGGCATCGACTCTAAAACACCTTCGCTCGAAATGATGCCATCAAAATTGAATTGTTGTTCGTTTGAGCGGCCGTTGTTGAATCGATTTCGATTGTCTCTGCGTTCGTTACCTCTATTACCAATTTCTATTTCAGAATTAGATTCGTTTTCTTGTACTTGCTCGTTAATTCTGGAAGTTTGATTTTCTTGTTTGTTTGTATTTTCTGCAGACTCAGAAGAATTAATGATAGATGATTCCAAGGCTGGAATTTCTTCTATGTTTTCTTCTGATTTTACCGATGCCGAAAAATCATCATCATTAAAAAATGATTTTTCTTCCGTTGATTTCGTTTTTGGTTCAACATCAATATTGTCTAACTTTATTTTACGCGGACGCAGGATACGTGGTTCCTCTGAGATGGGTTTTGATTGCCCTTCTGGAGGAGGATTGATAGCTTGATGATCTAGAATCTTGTATATTAGTTCTTGTTTTTTGAAAGCATCATATTTAGGGATATTTAGGCTTTTTGCAATCTCTTTCAACTCGCCAACTAGCTTGTTGTTTAATTCGATAATATCGTACATAATTTTGTGTTTGGTTAATAAATCAATTGATTATTGATAATTTTAAAGGATAGGAATTTGTATTTAACTTTTGGTATTGTTTAAAAATGCTAGAAAATCTTGATTGTTTTGTGTTATATGAAAAAATAACTTCAGAAACGTGATGCAATTATACGAAGAATTTTTGACGTGCAAGTCTTTATTCGTTTTTTTCTCCCCGTTCTCCTAGTTCAATTACTTCTAAATCTTTTATTTTATCGGAGTCGATTGTAAAACGAACAAGTGTTATCATCTTGTGGAATCCATGTATACCAGCTGCTCCTGGATTAATGTGTAATAAATTGTATTTTTTGTCGAACATCACTTTGAGGATATGTGAGTGTCCACTGATAAAAAGGTTAGGTGGCTTTTGTTTTATTAATTCCATTGCTTCAGGAGAATAATGCGATGGGTAACCACCTATATGTGTCATTAATATTTCCACATTTTCGCACATCCATCGTTCGTTTTTTTTATATTCAGTTCTTATATCTTGCCCATCAATATTACCATAAACTGCAATTACGGGTTTTACATTTTTTAGTTTGTGCATAATTTTGATGGTACCGATATCGCCTGCATGCCATATCTGGTCGCAAGTTTCTAAGTACTTAAATATGGCGGGAGGCAAGTAATTATGTGTATCCGATAAAAGTGCAATTCGCTGCAAGTGATTCTTAGTTGTGAAGGGTGATTATTTCTTTCTGTCGCTACCTTGTCTTTCGAGCATCCAACCTGGGTATTCAGGTGTTAATGCACTGCATTGAGCCAATTGTTTTAGTTCAGGTTCAGTAAACCTTATTGCAATAGATTTTAAATTGTCATCCAATTGCTCTTGCTTATTTGCACCAATAATAACACTTGTAACAACGTTTTGATGAAGCAACCAAGCTAATGCTAGTTGTGCTACAGAAGCACTTTTTTGTTGAGCCATAGGAATTAACACATCAATAATATCGAAAGCTTTTTCTTTATTGATAGGAGGGAAATCGAAGTTCTTTCTTCTGCCAATTTCGCTAGCTTCATCATTACGTTTGTATTTCCCACTCAATAATCCTCCTGCAAGAGGGCTCCAAACCATTAAGCCCATTTTTTGGTCCATCAAAAACGGAATAAGTTCGCGTTCGAGTTCGCGCCCTGCAATGGTGTAATAAGCCTGTAGTGACACGAAGCTTGGCAATCGATTGAAATGCGAATAACTTTTTGCTTTCATTATATGCCAAGCCGCAAGATTACTAGAGCCTATGTATCTAACTTTACCTGCTTTTACAAGGGAGTCGAGTGTGTCAATGGTTTCTTCTATAGGTGTTAATTCATCGAAACCATGTATTTGATAAAGGTCAATGTAATCGAGTTTCATACGACTTAAACTTGCATCAGCTTGTTCCAATATGTGTTTTTTGCTCAAGCCTGAAGCGTTCGGGTTATTGCCTATTTTGCCACGTACTTTTGTTGCTATCACCAGCTCATTGCGTTTTAGCCCAAGATTGCGTATGGCTTGTCCGGTCATCTGCTCTGAAAGGCCTTCGGAATAAACGTTGGCAGTGTCGATAAAATTTATTCCTGCATCTACCGATTTTTTTACCAACAGATCTACGGTTGGTTGACCCAAACTTCCGATTTGAGCAAAGTAGCCTTTGCCTCCAAAAGTCATTGTTCCAAGGCATAATTCTGATACATATAGGCCAGTATTCCCGAGTAGATTGTATTTCATAGCGATTTTGTTAGTTTTGACAAAGGTAGACTTATTTTTTCTTTATAAAACGATGAATATTCGAGCGCCTTGTGCTACAAACGAATGAATAGTGATGAATTTTAGGAGTATTTATGTTTAGATAGTAGAGTGAATGATTGAACTTTCCAATTTCTCATTTATTGTTATTGCTGAAATTTTGGGATTAATATACAATCCACAAATTTAGGATAGGATGAAGTACAGTTAAACGGGTGTTTTTGGTTAAAATGAAAGTAGTAATTATACTTAGTATTTGTTGGGATATATTGCCCCTATTAAATTTCCAAATAAATTTAAATGATTAGATAGGAGAGATAGTGTGCGTAGGAACCCAACCAACATTACCATTCACTATCTGGATTTCTGTCCAATTTCCGTCCTCCTCGGTCACCGTTACTTTAGTTCCTTCATGCAATATAAACAGTTTAGTTCCTTTTTCGTTTGGCGAACCTGAGACAGTTACGGTTGGAGCGGTAATGATTGCCATGCCGCTGTTTAGGGTTGATTCTGCTTTGTGTTTTGCCACAAAGAAAATGGAAATTGAAAAAAGAACGAGAAAACTACCTCCAAAGAAACCAATCTGTTTCCAAACTCGAATGGAAGTGAAAATATAAATTGCAAACAGAATCAAAGCCATGACAACGCTGAATATACAAAGTTCCGACCATGCTTTTTCACTCAAGATATTTACCAAAGCATTTTTCCATGTGGTTAGAAAAAGTTGAGGAGCCGCCTCAATTTTATCCTCTGTTTTTTGGTTTGCTAATTTTAAATTCACATTAATGTCTTCATCGTCAGGAGATAGTTTTTTAGCCTTTTCGTAATTAAGAATTGCAAAACCAATGTTGTTTAATTTGTAAAAGGCATTACCCAGATTAAAGTACAACTCCGGAGCAACTTCTCCCTTAGCAATCACATTGTCATAAAGCTTGATCGCTTTAGTATAGTCGCCTTTGGCATACGCAGCGTTTGCACTGTCGAGCACAACGGTGTATTCGGAAGCAATTAAAGTTGTCGAAAACAATAATAGAAGAAATGCGAAGAGACTATTTAATTTCATTTTCTATTTTAGTAATTAATTCTACAGTATTGTTGTATATTCCTTTCAAATCGCCTGAAGCAGCCGAAGGAGCATAATGTGCAAACTCACAATTGTCTAATGTAGACATCAATTGTTGGATGGTGGCTTCTCTGACTCCTCTCAACTTCATGGAGTCAGTAATGTTGTCCTTGTTTAGGTTGGCCGTAGGTATGTTGAATTTACTTCCTGTGTAGCCATGTAAAGCTTTGAAAATCTCTACATAAAATTTTTCCTTGTTGTTTGCATTTAAATGTTTTTCGGCAAGAACCAATTGCTTTTTTGCCATTTTAGTCGCCTTTCTACTTTTTGCTACTACGGAATCTTTATTCTTTTCAATATGTTTTCTCCGAATGAAGATGAATAAAAAGAATAGGAGGAATGGGCTTATCAAGAGTAAATAGAATGCTGCAGAACCAAAGAAATAATTTCCTCGTGGCACCAATTGAATATTGTTTGTTTTAATGTAACGGATATCGTTTCCCAAAACCTTTACGTCTTCTTT